>CAJYHU010000024.1 GCA_913774655.1 uncultured Luteibacter sp.
ACCGCGGCGAGTGGCTGCACGAGGCCCGATTGCCGATGCCCTGCGCGTGGCTCCTGGGTCACGAAGGGCAGGGCGTCTCGGCGGCGCTGGAATCGCGGGCCGCCCTGCATATCCGCATCGCCCAACCGGGCGGCGAGGAGTCGCTGAACGTGGCCGCGGCTGCCGCCATCTGCCTTCACGCCAGCGCGACGGGCCGGCTGTCCGGCGTCGGCTGAGCGCGGCGCCGACGGGTTCGCGGACACGGTGGAGCGCCTCCCCGGACCGACGCCGAATCGTGGCCACTCACAGGGAAAGTACCGAGTGGCCGGGCTATAATCAGAGGCTTTCCCGCTCATACCCGCCCACAGCGCACGCAAGCCTCATCCCTGACGAAAGCCGCAACCCGTTTGCCCGACTGCCGGGCGCCTTGGGTCCGCTTTGGGCGTCATCCATCAACGGAGAACCCCAGTGCTTTCATCCCTTCAGGGATCCTTCCCGCCCGCCATCCTGGCGCTCGCAGACGGCACGGTCTTTCTCGGCAAGTCGATCGGTGCGACCGGCACCACCGTCGGCGAGGTGGTGTTCAACACCGCCATCACCGGCTACCAGGAGATCCTCACCGACCCCAGCTACTGCCAGCAGATCGTCACGCTGACGTATCCGCACATCGGCAACTACGGCGTCAACGAGGAAGACATCGAGGCTGACAAGATCCATGCCGCGGGCCTGATCATCAAGGACCTGCCGCTCATCGCGTCCAACTTCCGCAAGACGGCGACCCTCTCGGAATACTTGGTGCGGGGCCAGACGGTCGCCATCGCCGGCATCGACACCCGCAAGCTTACCCGTCACCTGCGCACGAAGGGCGCACAGAACGGCGCCATTGTCGGCCTGGCTGCCGGCGAATCGGTCACCCAGGCCGTCATCGACCAGGCGATTGCCGCCGCCAAGGCCGCCCCCAGCATGGCCGGCCTGGACCTGGCCAAGGTGGTGTCGGTCAAGCAGACCTACGAATGGACGCAGACCGAGTGGAAGCTCGGCGCAGGCTACGGTGTGCAGATCACGCCCAAGTTCCACGTCGTCGCCTTCGAATACGGCGTCAAGAAGAACATCCTGCGCATGATCGCGCAGCGCGGCGCCCGCATCACCGTGGTGCCGGCCCAGACGCCCGCGGCCGACGTGCTCAAGCTCAGGCCCGACGGCATCTTCCTGGCCAACGGCCCCGGCGATCCGGAGCCCTGCGACTACGCGATCAAGGCCGTGGCCGAACTGATCGAGACCGGCATTCCCACCTTCGGCATCTGCCTGGGCCACCAGATCATGGCCCTGGCCTCGGGCGCGAAGACCTTCAAGATGAAGTTCGGCCACCACGGCGCGAACCACCCCGTGAAGGACTTGGACAACGGCCGCGTGAGCATCACGAGCCAGAACCACGGCTTCGCGGTCGACGAGAAGACGCTGCCGGCCAACCTGCGCCCCACGCACATCAGCCTGTTCGACAACACGCTGCAGGGCCTGGCCCGCACCGATCGGCCGGCCTTCTGCTTCCAGGGCCACCCGGAAGCCTCGCCCGGCCCGCACGACATCGGCTACCTGTTCGACCGGTTCACGGCACTCATGGAAAAACACAAGGCGGAGGCCGCGAATGCCTAAGCGCACAGACCTCAAGAGCATCCTCATCATCGGCGCCGGCCCGATCGTCATCGGCCAGGCCTGCGAGTTCGACTACTCCGGCGTGCAGGCCTGCAAGGCGCTGCGCGAAGAAGGCTACAAGGTCATCCTGATCAACAGCAACCCGGCGACGATCATGACCGACCCGGCCACGGCCGACGTCACCTACATCGAGCCGATCACCTGGCCCACGGTCGAGAAGATCATCGCCAAGGAACGGCCCGATGCGATTCTGCCCACGATGGGCGGCCAGACGGCGCTCAATTGCGCGCTGGATTTGTGGCGCAACGGCGTGCTGGACAAGTACAAGGTCGAACTGATCGGCGCCACGCCCGAGGCCATCGACAAGGCCGAGGACCGCCTGAAGTTCAAGGACGCGATGACCAAGATCGGCCTGGGCTCGGCGCGTTCGGGCATCGCCCATTCGATGGACGAGGCCTGGGCCGTGCAGAAGAACGTCGGCTTCCCGACGGTGATCCGCCCCAGCTTCACGCTCGGCGGCACCGGCGGCGGCATCGCCTACAACCCGGAAGAGTTCGAGACCATCTGCAAGCGCGGCCTGGAAGCCTCGCCCACCAACGAGCTGCTGATCGAGGAGTCGCTGCTCGGCTGGAAGGAGTACGAGATGGAAGTGGTCCGCGACAAGGCGGACAACTGCATCATCGTCTGCTCGATCGAGAACCTGGACCCGATGGGCGTGCACACCGGCGACTCGATCACCGTGGCCCCCGCGCAGACGCTGACCGACAAGGAATACCAGATCATGCGCAACGCCTCGCTGGCGGTGCTGCGCGAGATCGGTGTCGACACCGGCGGTTCCAACGTGCAGTTCTCGGTCAATCCGAAGGACGGCCGCATGATCGTCATCGAGATGAACCCGCGCGTGTCGCGTTCGTCGGCCCTGGCCTCCAAGGCCACCGGCTTCCCGATCGCCAAGGTCGCGGCCAAGCTGGCCGTGGGCTACACGCTGGACGAGCTGCGCAACGAGATCACCGGCGGCGCGACGCCGGCGTCCTTCGAGCCCTCGATCGACTACGTGGTCACCAAGATCCCGCGCTTCGCCTTCGAGAAGTTCCCGCAGGCCGATTCGCGCCTGACGACGCAGATGAAGTCGGTGGGCGAGGTGATGGCCATGGGCCGCACCTTCCAGGAATCGTTCCAGAAGGCGCTGCGCGGCCTGGAGGTCGGCGTCGACGGCATGAACGAGAAGACCCAGGACCGCGAGGTGCTGGAGAAGGAACTGGGTGAGCCCGGACCCGAACGCATCTGGTACGTGGGCGACGCCTTCGCCCAGGGCATGAGCGTCGACGAGGTGTTCGCGCTGACGAAGATCGACCCATGGTTCCTGGTGCAGATCGAGGAGATCGTGAAGATCGAGCTCGAGCTGGAAACGAAGAGCCTCGACGAGATCGACGCCGACACGCTGCGCCTGCTCAAGAAGAAAGGCTTCTCGGACCGCCGGCTCGCCAGGCAGCTCAAGACCACCGACACGGCCATCCGCGAGAAGCGCCGCGCGCTGGGCGTGCGCCCGGTCTACAAGCGCGTGGACACCTGCGCCGCCGAGTTCGCGACCAATACCGCCTACATGTACTCCACCTACGACGAGGAGTGCGAGGCCGAGCCGACGGGCAACAAGAAGATCATGGTGCTCGGCGGCGGCCCCAACCGCATCGGCCAGGGCATCGAGTTCGACTATTGCTGCGTGCATGCGGCCCTCGCGATGCGCGAGGACGGGTACGAGACCATCATGGTCAACTGCAACCCCGAGACCGTCTCGACCGACTACGACACCTCCGACCGCCTGTACTTCGAGCCGCTGACGCTGGAAGACGTGCTGGAGATCGTCGACAAGGAAAAGCCCACCGGCGTGATCGTGCAGTACGGCGGCCAGACGCCGCTCAAGCTCGCGCTCGACCTGGAGGCCAACGGCGTGCCGATCATCGGCACCACGCCGGACATGATCGACGCCGCGGAAGACCGCGAGCGCTTCCAGCAGCTGCTGCACGAGCTGGGCCTGCGCCAGCCGCCCAACGCCACCGCCCGCACCGAGGCCGAGGCGCTGGAGAAGGCTGCGGCGCTGGGTTATCCGCTGGTGGTGCGCCCCAGCTACGTGCTGGGTGGCCGCGCCATGGAGATCGTGCACGAGCAGCGCGACCTGGAGCGCTACATGCGCGAGGCCGTCAAGGTGAGCAACGATTCGCCCGTGCTGCTGGACCGCTTCCTGAACGACGCCGTCGAATGCGATGTGGACTGCATTCGCGATGCCGAGGGCGCCACGCTCATCGGCGGCGTGATGGAGCACATCGAGCAGGCGGGCGTGCACTCGGGTGACTCCGCCTGCTCGCTGCCGCCCTACAGCCTCAAGGCCGAGACCATCGCCGAACTCAAGCGCCAGAGCGCCGCCATGGCCAAGGCGCTGAACGTGGTCGGCCTGATGAACGTGCAGTTCGCCATTCAGGAAAAGGATGGCCAGGACGTGATCTACGTGCTGGAAGTGAACCCGCGCGCCTCGCGCACGGTGCCGTATGTGAGCAAGGCCACGGGCATCCAGCTGGCCAAGGTCGCAGCCCGCTGCATGGCCGG
>CAJYHU010000025.1 GCA_913774655.1 uncultured Luteibacter sp.
CGTATTGCAGCTTGCCCAGGTCGCCCACCCGGACCGGATCGCCGTTGTGCTGGGTGACCACGATGTCGCCCATGTCCTTCAGCGAGCGCATGAGGCCCTCGCCACGGATCACGTACGACTGATCGCCGCGGGACACGCGTCCACCGCCCGCATTGGTGTTATTGGCGCTGAGCGCGTTGATCACGTCGTTCATGCCGACGTTGAACTGCAGCAGCTTGCGCGGGTCGACCTCGAGCTGGAACTCCTTGGTGAAACCGCCGAAGTTGTCGACGTTCGCGACGCCCGGCACCTGTTGCAGCGCCGGGATCACCTTCCAGCGCTGGATCTCGGACAGCTCCATGAGATTGCGCGTGTCCGATGCCAGCGTGTAGCGGTAGATCTCACCCGCGGGTCCGGAAACGGGATCGAGTCCCGGCGTCACGCCCTGCGGCAGCGTGACATTGGCAAGGCGTTCGGTGACGCGTTGGCGCGACCAGTAGATCTCCGCGCCGTCACGAAACACCAGGGTGATGAGCGACAGGCCGAACGTGCTGCTCGAACGCATCGAGGCCAGGCCGGGCGTGCCGGCCAGCGCGCGCTCCAGCGGCGTGGTGATCTGCTGCTCGATTTCCTCGGCGGCGAGGCCGGGCACCTGGGTGGTGACCTGCACCGTCACGTCGCTGAGTTCGGGATAGGCCTCCACCGCCAGCTGGGTCCACGCGTAGTGGCCGTAGACCGCGACGAGCAGGGCCACGCCGAACACCAGCCCGCGCTTGTGCAGGCACCAGGCGATGACCTTCTCAATCATTGATCAGCACCCCGCCGGCGACCACGACGCGGTCGCCCGCCTTCAGGCCGGACACGATGCGCGACTGCTCGCCTTCGTCGGCGCCCAGTTGCACCACGCGACGGCGGAACGCCCACGGCGATACCTCGACGAAGACGGTCACGCTGTCGTTGTTCATCAGCAGCGCCGACTGCGGCACCAGCACGGCTTTTGGCTCCGGCACGGCGAAGGTGGCCGTGGCGAACATGTTGACCTTGAGCGCGTCGTCGGCGTTCGACACGGCGATGCGTGCCTTCACCCGGCGCGAGTCGGCGTCGAGCACGTCGTTCACCGACTGCACGGTGCCGTGCACGTGGCGCCCGGGCAGACCGGGCAGCACGATGTCGGCCGGCAGGCCAGGCACGATGCGGGATGCCTCGTCTTCGGCGACGTTCGCGGTGACCCAGACGTGGGCCAGGTCGGTGATCGTCATCAGTGCAGCGGTGGGGTCGTTGGCGAATGCGCCGACCGCGACGTTGAGCGCGCTGACGCTGCCGTCGGTGGGCGAGACGATGTCCATGCGACGGTCGCCCCCATGCGGCACGATCGCGCCGGCGATCGCACCGAGCCTCGCCTTCGCGCGGTCGCGTTCGGCGCGCGCCTGCACGAAGGCGCTGCGCGCGGCCTCCAGATCCTTTTGCGCGGAACCGCCGGCCTGCTCCACGCCTTCGGCGCGATCCAGGGCGGTCCTGGCGAGGGCGAGCGCGTCGACCGCTTTTTGTTGGTCGGCCATCGCCTGCGCGTAGTCGCCCGAGGCGATCACCGCGAGCACCTGGCCGCGCTTGACGTGATCGCCGAGCCGCACCTTCAGATCGAGGATGCGCCCGGTCAGCGGCGCGGTGATGTTGAGCGTATGGGTGGGATCGGCTTCGACGATGGCCGGTGCCGACAAGGCATGCGGCAGGTCGCGTGCGGCGACGGCCTGTACTTTCAGGCGGCTTCGCAGGGGGGAAGACGCCGGCACGCGCAGCGTGCCGTGATCGTCGACGAACGCCGGTGCCGCTTCGTGCGACTGGCTGGCGTGGGAGCAGCCGCCCAGCAGCGGCAGGAGGGTCAGGGCCGCCAGGACATGGCGAAAACGGAACAGCATGGAAAATTCCCTGGTGCTTGGCTATGGAACACCGTCGCGGGCGAACCCACGAACGGATCGGGCACGGAGGGAAAGCGTCTCGCCGGCCTGGCGGCGATGGGTTCCCGTCCGCGGTGGACCAGCCCGGTCCACCGCGTCCGGGTGCCCGTCAGGGCGGCGCGGAAACGGCGGCCGGCATGGTCGTCGATGGATGGAAAGGGCGATCGCTGGTTGGGTCTGGGTCCAAGGTGTCGGTCCTCCTCAAGGGTTCGGCGATCCGCAGGGATCGGCCGAGACCGTGCCGCGCCACGCGCGGATAACGAAATACCAGCCGAAGCTGACCGTTGCCTTTCAGCGTGACGGCTTTTCGATGTGTTCGTGCCAACGCGCGACCGGACGCGACTGGCCGCTCTCACGGTGCCAGTGCATGTCGAGCGCCACGGTCGGGGTCCGGGTCTGGATCGGAGCCGGGACGGTCACCGTCCAGACGTGACGGTGCGCCGCGCGGCGGCGCAGCGTCGAACGACCCGCGGTGCGCAGTCGGATAAAATCGCGAAGGAGCTTCATGGCCCATCTCCTCGTAACGGCCTCGAACGGCCGCCGGGGAATGGGCCGGTCTTCCCTAGTCGAGGAAAGCGCCGGCCGACCGTGGACGGTCGCCAGAGGCGATCAGGTTGTGATGCGACGTCGTCATCCGATGCGTGCGGATGTCGACGTGGCGACTAGGGTGAACGTCCATATGCCTTGGTGAAGTCGGACAGGAATGCCGCGGGCGTCGTCGCCCGGGCGGGGGCATTGTCTTGACGCACTGCCGCAGAGTCAATGCCTTACCGAGCGAAAGTTCATGCGCTGCGCGACGGCCCTGCGCCTACACCCGCCAGCGTGTCTACGATGCCCGCCGTCGACCTGACCATCGGCACATGCGCGGGCCCACCGAACGTTCCATGGTCGTGCGTTGGCCCCGCCGCTCGCATGGCGGCGGGGTCCATCGCTGTCCGGGGGTCACACGATCATGCGCTACACCGTACTGCCAGGCACCTGCCTCGCCCTTTGCCTTGCCGCCTGTTCACCGTCGGCGCCGCCGGCACCGCCCCCGCTTACCGATTACACGGCTAACTCCGGTGCGCCGCGGGTTCCCGAACAGCTCGCGGTCGTGTTCGAGCATGCCGATCTGGGCTTCCGCGTCGATCCCGTCGCGCGGCGCCTCGACGGCGATGCCACGCTGACCTTCCGGCTCACGTCGCCGCTGCGGCGCGTCGTACTCGACCTGGACAGGAACCTGCCGATCGATACCGTCCAGGTCGACGGTGCGTCGCTACCCCGTTCGGCGTATCGCAACGACGACGGCCACCTGGTGATCGACCTCCCGCATCCGCTCGGTGCCGGCGCACGGACCCGCGTGCGCGTGGTCTATCACGGACGGCCGCACACGGCGGTGCATGCGCCCTGGGACGGCGGCATGGTGTGGTCCAGGACACCCGATGGCCAGCCCTGGATCGCCACGGCGGTTGAAGGCGAAGGCTGCGACCTGTTCTGGCCGTGCATCGATTACCCGACCGGCCGGCCGGAACGCGTCGACGAACACGTGACCGTGCCCGCGCCGCTGGTGGCGGTGGGCAACGGCGTGGCCGTGGGGATGGACGAAAAGAACGGCCTGCGTACCTACCACTGGCGCGCCCACGACGTCAGCACCTATGGCGTGTCGCTCAACATCGGCCCTTACCGCGAACTCACGGCGACCTACCGGAGCCGTTTCGGCAACAGCTACCCGATGCACTACTGGTACGTCGACGACGAAACGAAAGCACGCGCGCTGTTCGCCGAGTTTCCGCCGATGCTCGACTACCTTGAAGGCACGATCGGGCCCTATCCCTTTGGCGCGGAAAAGATGGGCGTGGTCGAGACGCCGTTCCTGGGCATGGAACACCAGACGGTGAATGCCTACGGCAACCACTACGCGAAAAACCCCTACGGCTACGACGACCTGCTGCAGCACGAGCTCTCCCATGAGTGGTTCGGCAACCAGATGACCAACCGCAACTGGGACGACATGTGGTTGCACGAAGCCTTCGCCACCTACATGCAGCCGCTCTACGCGGGCGCGCTCGGCGGCAAGCAGGCGTATTTCGCCACGTTGATGCACCTGCGCACCCTGCTCGGCAACCGCAACGCGATCGTCTCCGGCAAGCCTCGCCGCGAGGAGGACGTCTATAACGACGATCGCGGCGGGCCGGGACAGGACATCTACAACAAGGGCGCGCTGATGCTGCACACCCTGCGCCAGACCATCGGCGACGATGCGTTCTACCGCGCCGTGCGCCTGCTCGTCTACGGCACCGAGCATCCGGTGCCCGGCCAGTTCGCCCCGCGCTATGCCACGACCGGCGACTTCATCGACGACGTGAATCGGGTCACCGGCAAGGATATGCGTTGGTTCTTCGACGTCTATCTCTACCAGGCCCGGCTGCCCGAGCTGAAGGTCAGCCGAGACGGGCAAACGCTGCGCCTGGCGTGGTCGGTGCCCGGCAACGGTGCCTTCCCTCTTCCGGTGGACGTGCAGGTCGGCGATCGCGTGGTGACGCTACCCATGGCGGACGGGCACGGTGAGGTCACGCTGCCCGAGGGGGCGCTGTACGTGGTCGACCCGGAATCCCGACTGCTGCGCCAGGATCCGGCGATCGACGCCTATCGCGAGTACGTCAAGGCGCGTGGCAAGGCGAAATGAGGCCTCACGTCCACTAGAGGATCGCGGCCGGATACTCGTGGCATGGCGTCACGCCCGGACCGACGGAAAACGGGACCAGCGTGTGTCGACGGCTACCTGTTTTCCTCCCACGTGGATGCCCCCAACCGATGAAGACCCTCCCGTGCTGTCGCTGGATCGCCCTGCTGGCCACGGCGGCGCTGCTTGCCGCCTGCTACCCCGTGCGCGACACCTCGCGCCCGCCGGCCACGAAGACGCTGCCGGGCAACCGGCACGCGACGACGCTCGTCATCGCCCTTCCCGGTATCG
This sequence comes from uncultured Luteibacter sp., assembly GCA_913774655.1. Taxonomy (GTDB): domain Bacteria; phylum Pseudomonadota; class Gammaproteobacteria; order Xanthomonadales; family Rhodanobacteraceae; genus Luteibacter; species Luteibacter sahnii. The sequence continues at coordinate 4,888 of CAJYHU010000025.1, forward strand.
CCGACAACCTCGCCTCGCTGGAAGCGGGCGGTATCGGTAACGCGGTGCATGGGGCATGGCCGGATGCGGACGTGGAACTCGTGGAGCTGACGATCGGCTACTACAAGGATGGACGCGCCCTGCCCGCGCTGCACGACCTCGTCGCGACGGCGCGACGCGAGGGTTACCGCCACGTATGGCTCGCCGGCGCCTCGCTGGGCGGCATGGGCGCCCTGCTCTACGACACGGCATGGCCGGACGACGTCGACGGACTGGTGCTGCTGGCCCCTTACCTCGGTGACGAAGCGATCCTGAAGGATATCCGCGCCGCGGGCGGCGTGGTCCGGTGGCAGGCACCGCCCGCCGCGATGCCAGGACCGGAGAACTGGCAGGCACAGCTATGGCGACGGGTGAAAGCCTGGTCGGCGCGTCCAGGCGGCGACTCGCGCGTATGGCTGGCGTATGGCGACAAGGACAAGTTCGCGCCGAACATGCCCTTGCTCGCGCCGGCCGTGCCGGCATCGCACATCGTCACCGGCCCGGGCGTGCACGAGTGGACGACGTGGACACCGCTGGCCGCTCGCGTTTTCGCCAGGGCGCCGCACGGCGCCGCGACACCCTGACCAGGAGGATCCGTTACGCGTG
>CAJYHU010000026.1 GCA_913774655.1 uncultured Luteibacter sp.
TCCAGCTCGCCGATTTCACCAATCCGGCCGGCCTCGAGCCGCGTGGCGACAACCTCTATGTCGAGACCGCGTCCAGCGGCGCGCCGCAGACCGGCACCGCCGGCCTCAACGGCCTGGGCACGCTCGAACAGAACTCGCTGGAAACCTCGAACGTCAACGTCGTCGAGGAAATGGTCAACATGATCGAAACCCAGCGCGCCTACGAGATGAATTCGAAGGCGATCTCGGCCTCCGACCAGATGCTCCAGTTCATCACCCAGCAGACCTGATGACCGCCATGAACCGTCTCCTTGCCCGTCTTTGCGCCGCCGCGCTGCCGCTCGCGCTCCTGGCCGGTTGCGCCATGGTGCCGCCGACCCCGCGCCCGATGTACAGCGCGACCATGCCCGACGAGCCCGTCGCGCCCGCGCAGCCGACCGGGTCGATCTATGCCGACCAGCAGTCGATGGAACTGTTCGCCGATCCGCGCGCGCATCGCACCGGCGACATCCTGACGATCACGCTGGTGGAATCCACCCAGGCGAGCAAGAAGGCAGCGACCAGTACCAACAAGAAGAACGGCAGCAACATCGCCTCGCCCACGTTGCTGGGCCAGGGCCTGCGCATCGGCGGCAAGACCGCCGATAGCGCGCTGTCGAGCAACAACGCCTTTGCCGGCGACGGCTCGTCGAGCCAGAGCAACCAGCTCTCGGGCGAGATTACCGTCACGGTGTCCAGGCGCCTGTCCAACGGCGCACTGATGGTGCAGGGCGAGAAGTGGCTCACGATCAACCAGGGCGAAGAGCTGGTGCGCATCTCCGGCATCGTCCGCCCGCAGGACATCGGCTCGGACAACGTCGTGCCCTCCAGTCGCGTCGCCGATGCGCGCATCGAATACGTGGGCAAGGGCACGCTGGCCGATTCCAATACGCGCGGCTGGCTGTCGCGCTTCTTCGATTCGAAGTGGATGCCGTACTGATGAACGCCGTCGCCCGTTTCTTCGCCGTCGCCACGCTTGCCCTCGGCGTGCTGGCGCCCGCGCACGCCGACCGCATCCGCGACCTCACCCAGGTCGGTGGCGTGCGCAGCAACCAGCTCGTCGGCTACGGCCTGGTCGTGGGCCTGGATGGCAGCGGCGACCAGACCAGCCAGGCCCCGTTCACGACGCAGAGCCTGGAAAACATGCTCCAGCAGTTCGGCGTGAACGTGCCGGCGAACGTGCGGCCGCAGCTTAAAAACGCCGCCGCGGTGACCATCACCGCCGAGTTGCCGCCCTTCGCCAAGCCCGGCCAGCGCATCGACGTCACCGTCGCCTCGATCGGCAACGCCAAGAGCATCCGCGGCGGCGAACTGCTGATGTCGCCGCTCAAGGGCGCCGACGGACAGATCTACGCCATCGCTCAGGGCAGCGTCGTGGTCGGCGGCGTGAGCGCCCAGGGCAAGAGCGGTTCCAGCGTGCAGGTGAACATCTCCGCCAGCGGTCGCATACCCGGTGGCGCCTCCATCGAGCGCAGCGTCGCCACGTCCTTCGACAAGGGCGGCGACATCATGCTCAACCTCAATACGGCCGACTTCACCACCGCCGCGCGCGTGGCCGAAGCGGTCAACCGCAACTTCGGCGCCGGCACGGCCCGCGCCATCGACTCGGCCACGATCGCCGTGCGCGCTCCCATGGACGCGTCGCAGCGCGTGGCGTGGCTGTCGACGATCCAGGGCCTGGACGTGACGCCGGGCGATGCACCCGCGCGGGTCATCGTCAATTCGCGCACCGGTACCGTGGTGATCGGCTCCGACGTGAAGGTCGGCGCCGCCGCGGTCGCGCACGGTGCGATCCAGGTGACGATCAGCGAGCAACCCCAGGTCAGCCAGCCCAATGCGTTCAGCCGCGGCCAGACGGCCGTGGTGCCGAGCAGCCAGGTCGCGGTCAGCGAGGAGGGTGGTCACATGTTCAAGTTCGGGCCAGGCACCAGCCTGGATGCCATCGTGCGTGCCGTGAACCAGGTCGGCGCCTCGCCCAGCGACCTCATCTCGATCCTTCAGGCCCTGAAGGAGTCCGGTGCCCTGCGCGCCGAACTGGTGGTGATCTGACATGGCCGCCGCCGTCGACACGCAGGCCCTGGGCACCTACACCGACCTGTCGGCGTTGGGTGGCCTGAAGTCGGCCGCGCAGAAGAACGCGAACGCCGCGTTGCCGGCCGTCGCCAAGCAGTTCGAGTCGATCTTCACCCAGATGATGCTCAAGTCGATGCGCGACGCCAGCGCGTCCATGGGCGACGACATCATGGGCTCGCAGGCGGGCGATACCTACCGCCAGATGTTCGACCAGCAGCTTTCGGTGACGCTTTCGCAGGGGCGCGGCATCGGCATCGCCGACATGCTCATCCGCCAGCTCGGTGGCGCATCGTCGGCGTCCAAGGGCGCCAACGACGGCCTTTTCGCTGGCGTGACCGGCGACGCCACCACGGCGTCGGCGATCTCGTCGCCGTCGGACAAGAACAGCGGCCTGATGGATTCGCTCGAGGCGATGGTGGGCAAGGCCGGCCGCATGGTGGGCGACGGCGCCAACGCCGTCGCCAACGCGGTAGGCAAGCTGGACATCGACGGCCCGGAGGATTTCGTGCGCACCTTCGCGCCGCACGCGATCGAGGCCGCGCGCAAGCTCGGCGTCTCGGTGCGTGCGCTGCTCGCCCAGGCCGCGCTGGAAACCGGCTGGGGCAAGCACATGCCGCAGCAGGGCGCGACCGCGAGCAACAACATGTTCGGCATCAAGGCGGGCAGCAGCTGGGACGGCAAGCGCGTGAGCGTGCCGACCCTCGAATACGAAAATGGCGTGGCGGTGCGCAAGCGCGACAATTTCCGCGCCTACGATTCGCCGTCGCAGTCGTTCAGCGACTACGCCGACATGGTGTCGTCGAGCCCGCGTTACGCGGCGGCGGTGGGGCGGGGCGACGACATTGCCGGCTTCGCCCACGCGCTCACGCGCGGCGGCTATGCCACCGATCCGAGCTACGCGCAAAAGCTGGTCGATATCGCCAACGGTCCAGTGATGAAGCAGGCGCTCGCCGCGCTCAGTCACATCGCCGACGCGCTGTGACCGTCACCGCGACCCTGACCCGCTAAGCCACGAGGACACAAGGACACGACGATGGCCGATCTGCTTTCCACCGGGGTATCCGGACTGCTTGCCTCGCAAGTGGGCCTCTCCACCGTCGGTCACAACATCAGCAACGTGAACACCGCGGGCTACACGCGGCAGACCACGTCGTTCAACGCACGCGCGCCTCAGTATTACGGCGGCATGTACATCGGCCAGGGCGCCGATGCGGTGAGCGTGCAGCGCTCGTACAGCCAGTTCCTCACCCAGACCATGTGGTCGGCTACCTCCAGCCAGAGCCGCGCCACACAATACGCCGCCTATACCGCGGCGACGAACAACGCGGTGAGCGGCTCGGCCAACCTGCAGACGGCTCTGGACGGCTTCTTCGGCGCGGTCAACGACGTGGCGAACGCGCCGGTCGATACGGCCAGCCGGCAGGCGCTGCTGGGCAAGGCCAATACGCTGGTGTCGACATTCCGCTCGCTGTCCTCGCAGTTTCAGCAGATCGACCAGCAGACCAACCAGCAGATCACCAGCGCGGTCGGTGACATCAATTCGTTGGCCCAGAGCATCGCCGACCTCAACGGGCAGATCCAGAAAGCCTACGCGGGCGGCGCGGCGCCGAACGACCTGCTCGATTCGCGCGACCAGGCGATCACTCAGCTGTCGGCGATCGTCGGCGTGAGCGTCACCGAAAACAGCGACCACATGGTGACGGTGTCGATCGGCAACGGCCAGCCGCTGGTGGGCGCCACCAACGCGGTGAAGCTGACCACGGCGACCAACCAGTACGACTCCTCGCGCCTGGAAGTCGTCGGCCCGGGCGGGTCGGTGATCAGCAACCAGCTGGGCTCC
>CAJYHU010000027.1 GCA_913774655.1 uncultured Luteibacter sp.
CGTAGGGTCGAACTGGCGAGCCCAGGCCTGCACGCTGTCGCGCACGAACGCCTGGTAGTGATCGATGAAGTCGTGGGATTTGTCGGCCATGGGCCTATGGTAACGCGTCGACCCGGCGGGCATTTCACCGGGGGGGTCACCCGTACGAGGGACGGATAACGAAAAAGCCCGGCATCTCGCGATGCCGGGCTTCGGGTGACACGGAGGCGATGGAATCAGCCCGCCGCGCCCTCGTCTTCCGTCACGGCCTTCATCGACAGGCGGATACGGCCCTGCTTGTCGACTTCGAGCACCTTGACCTTGACGATATCGCCTTCCTTCAGCTTGTCGGAGACCTTCTCGACGCGCTCGCTGGAGATCTGCGAGACGTGCACGAGGCCGTCCTTGCCCGGCATGATGGTGACGAACGCGCCGAAATCCATCAGCTTGGCGACCTTGCCCTCGTAGATGCGACCCGGCTCGACGTCGGACACGATCTGCTCGATGCGCTTGCGGGCCGCTTCGGCGGCTTCGCGGTTGACCGAGGCGATCACGACGTTGCCGTCGTCCGTGATGTCGATGGTAGTGCCGGTCTCCTCGGTGATCGAGCGGATGGTGGCGCCGCCCTTGCCGATGACTTCGCGGATCTTGTCCGGGTGGATCTTGATGGTGAGCAGGCGCGGCGCGAACTCGCTCATTTCCGAACGGGCCGTGCTCATCACCTTGGCCATCTCGCCGAGGATGTGCGTGCGACCGCGCTTGGCCTGCGCCAGCGCCGTGCGCATGATTTCCTCGGTGATGCCTTCGATCTTGATGTCCATCTGCAGCGCGGACACGCCATCGGCGGTACCGGCCACCTTGAAGTCCATGTCGCCGAGGTGGTCTTCGTCACCCAGGATGTCGGACAGCACGACGAAGTCGTCGCCTTCCTTCACCAGGCCCATGGCAATACCCGCCACCGGCGCCTTGAGCGGCACGCCGGCGTCCATCATCGCGAGGGACGAGCCGCAGACCGAGGCCATCGACGACGAACCGTTCGATTCGGTGATTTCCGAGACGACGCGGACGACGTACGGGAACTCCTCGATGGTCGGCTTCACGGCCTGCACGCCGCGCTTGGCGAGGCGACCATGACCGATTTCGCGGCGCTTCGGCGCACCGAAACGACCCGTCTCACCCACCGAGAACGGGGGGAAGTTGTAGTGGAACAGGAAGGTGTCCTTCGACTCGCCTTCCGGCGCATCGATGATCTGCGCATCGCGGGTGGTGCCCAGCGTGGCCACGACCAGCGCCTGGGTTTCGCCGCGGGTGAACAGCGCCGAACCATGGGTGCGCGGCAGAACGCCCACGCGGACCGAGATCGGACGCACGTCGTCGAGCTGACGGCCGTCGATGCGGACCTTGGTGGCCAGCACGCCGTCACGCAGGGTGCGGTACTCCACTTCGCCGAACGCGGCGGCGATGTCGCCGTCGGTCCAGCCGTGGGCTTCGGCGTCGGCGGCGATGGCGGCCTTGACGTCGGTCTTCAGCGCGCTGATGACGTCGCGGCGAGCCAGCTTGTCGCGAATCTGGAAGGCTTCGGTGAAGCGGGTGCCGACAGCGGCCTTGACCGCGTCGTACAGCGCCGTCTTCGCGGCCGGGGCTTCCCACTTGAAGGTCTTGGCACCGGCTTCGGCGACGAAGGCGTTGATCGCGCCGATGGCGGCCTGCATGGCCTGGTGACCATGGACCACCGCGCCGAGCATGACCTCTTCGCTGAGCAGCTTGGCTTCGGACTCGACCATGAGCACGGCATTGGCCGTGCCGGCGACGACGAGGTCGAGCTCGGACGTCTTCAGTTCGGTGGCCGTCGGGTTCAGGATGTACTGGCCGTTGGCGTAACCGACGCGGGCGGCGCCGATCGGGCCCTTGAACGGCACGCCGGCCAGGGTCATCGCGGCCGAGGCGCCCAGGAGCGCGGGGATGTCGCCGTCCACTTCGGGATTGAGGGACACCACCTGGGCGATGACCTGGATCTCGTTGCGGAACTCTTCCGGAAAGAGCGGACGAAGCGGGCGATCGATGAGGCGCGAGGTCAGCGTCTCCTTCTCGGTCGGGCGGCCTTCGCGCTTGAAGAACCCGCCCGGGATGCGACCGGCCGAGTAGAACTTCTCGGTGTAGTCGACGGTGAGGGGGAAGAAATCCTGCCCTTCGCGCGCCTTCGGCGCCGCGACCACCGTGACCAGGACGACGGTGCCGCCCATGCTGACCATGACCGCACCGGAGGCCTGCCGGGCGATTTCGCCCGTCTCCAGTGTGACTTCGTGACTACCGTACTGGAATGACTTGGTTACTTTCGCCACTTGATCTCTCCTCGTCCTGTCCGGGTGGTTTAGCGGCGCAGGCCGAGGCGTTCGATCAGGCTCTGGTAGCGAGCGAGATCGCTCTTCTTGAGGTAGGCCAGCAGCGTCTTGCGCTTGTTGACCATCTTGAGCAGGCCGCGACGCGAGTGGTGGTCCTGCTTGTGCGCCTGGAAGTGTTCCTGCAGCGCGGAGATGTTGGCGGACAGCAGGGCGACCTGGACTTCGGTCGAGCCGGTGTCGTTTTCCTTGCGACCGAAGTCCTTGATGATCTGGCTGGTCTGTTCGACGGTGAGCGACATGTGTATCGATTCCTTAAAAGCGGATGCGAGACTTGCGCAACCTCAACGGGCCCCGATGAAGTTGCGCAAGCCTCGCTTTATGATGAAAGCCGTTAAACGAGCACGTAATTGTAACGTCCCCGGAGTAGCGGCAACAAGCCCGGTCAGGACGGCGGCAGGTTGAAGCCGCGCGACACCCTGAGGATGGCGTCGTCACCCACCTCGCCCAACGCCATGAGGCGCCCGTCGGCGCCCCAGACGCCGCAGCGGCCGGCGATGGCGCCCTGCCCCAGTGGCACCGGCTGGCCGAAACCGAGGACGCGCGTCTGTGCGGCGTCGAGTTCCACCCGGGCAATATGTGCCAGACCCGCCTCCACGGGCAGCAGGCAGCCGTCCAGGGCATCCGGTCCCTGCGCCGCCGCGTCGCGCAGCGCGTCGAGGGTGACCATGGTTGGCGCCATGAACGGTTCCACCCAAAGCCGCCGCAGCCCGGTCAGATGGGCGCCGCAGCCCAGGCTCGCCCCGAGGTCGACCGCCAGGCTACGCACGTAGGTGCCCGAACCGCATTCGACGTGCAGCCGAAGGCGGTCGCCGTCGTGCTCGAGCACATCGAGACGGTAGACGTCGACCTCGCGGGACGGTACGTCCACCGCTTCGCCACGACGGGCCCGCACGTAAAGCGGTATGCCATCCTGCTTGATGGCCGAATAGGCGGGCGGCACCTGCACGATGCGACCCCGCAACGCTGCCAGCGCGGCGTCGAGGGCACCCGCGTCGATCGACGGGACCGGACGGGTTTCGACGACATCGCCCTCCAGGTCGGCCGTGGTCGTGGTGACACCCAGCCTCACCTCGGCCTCGTAGGCCTTGCGCGAGCCGAGCAGCCAGCCGGCGATCTTCGTCGCCTCACCGAAGCACAGCGGCAACAGGCCGGTGGCGAGCGGATCGAGGCTCCCGGTGTGGCCGCCCTTGGCCGCGCCCACGAGGCGTCGCGCCGTCTGCAGGGCCTGGTTGGAGCTCAGGCCCAGCGGCTTGTCGAGCAGGAGGATGCCGTGGATGTCACGGAAGGATCGGCGGGTCATGGAGTCAGGAAATAACGTTTACTACCGAAGGGGTGGGAGTGGGCCGTGTCCGCGAACCCTCTAACTCGCCTACAGGCGAACGAGGCCTCGCGAGGATCGAGCGAGGTTTCGACCGCTCGTACCGACGTGACCCACGGCCTCGTTCGCGGTAGCCGGCCTGAGGGTTCGCGGACACGGTCCGCTCCCACGCCGGTCAACGACTCATTCGTCGCCGGTCGGCTCAGCCGGCGGCACGGGATTCTCGCGCAACAGCGTCTCGATGCGCTCGCCGCGGTCGACCGACTCATCGTACTTGAAGCGCAGTTCGGGCACGCGGCGAAGGCGCATGGAGCGCGAAAGCTCGCGGCGAAATTCCTTGGCCAGTTCCTTGAGCGCCTTGACGGCCTCGGCCGACTTCTCCGGCATCAGCGCGGTCACCCAGACGGTGGCGACGTCCAGATCCTTGGTGGTTTCCACGTCGGAAACGCTCACCGACGGCAGGGCGTGGTCGCGCACCGCGGCGTGTACCAGCAGGCCGATCTCGCGGCGCAACTCGGCGGACACGCGATCGGTACGTTTGAAGTCGCGAGAGGGCATGGGGAGGGTACTCCGGGAACCGTTGGCCTGAGGCCAAAAAGGAGATGGGAGATGGCAAGTGGGGGCGCATGTACGTGCGCCTGAGGGAGCCGGATACGCCTCGCGGCGCTACCGGTACCGCTCACGACGCATCCATGCGCCCCCACTTCCCACCCCCCATCCCCGCTTTTCTTACAGCGTGCGGGCGACTTCGATGCGCTCGAAGCACTCGATCTGGTCGCCAACCTTCACGTCGTTGTACTGCTTGACCGCGATGCCGCATTCGGTGCCGTTGCGAACTTCGTCCACGAGCTCCTTGAAGCGGCGCAGCGATTCGAGTTCACCCTGGAACACCACCACGTTGTCGCGCAGCACGCGGATCGGCTTGGAGCGCTTGACGATGCCTTCGATGACCATGCAACCGGCCACCGCGCCGAACTTCGACGAGCGGAACACGTCGCGCACCTGGGCCACGCCGATGATCTCCTCGCGCACTTCCATGCCGAGCAGACCGGACGCCGCCTGCTTCACCTGGTCGATGACGTCGTAGATGATCGAGAAGTAGCGGACATCCAGGCCCGAGGTATCGATTACCTTGCGCGCCGACGCATCGGCACGGACGTTGAAGCCGATGATCAGCGCCTTGGATGCCGCCGCCAACTGGGCCTCGGACTCGGTGATGCCGCCCACACCGGAGGCGATGACGTTCACCTTGACCAGGTCGTTGCCGATCTGGGTGAGGGAGTCGCGCAGCGCTTCCACCGAACCCTGCACATCGGCCTTGACCAGGATGTTGAGCGTCTGCTGGCCTTCGCCCTGGCCCATCTGGGCCATGATGTCTTCCAGACGGTTGGACTTGGTGACAAGGCGGTTCTCGCGGCGCTTCTGCTGGCGCTCGGCGGCCACCTGGCGAGCCAGACGCTCGTCCTCGACGGCCACGAAGTCGTCGCCCGACTCCGGCACGCCGGAAAGACCCAGCACCTGCACCGGGATCGACGGACCCGCCTCGCCGACCTGGCGGCCGGTTTCGTCGATAAGGGCACGCATGCGACCGTATTCCACACCGCAGACGACGAAGTCGCCCTTCTTCAGCGTACCCTGCTGCACCAGCACGGTGGCGACCGGACCGCGACCGCGATCGAGGCTGGATTCGATGACCACGCCCGAGGCGCGACCGTCGGCCACGGCCTTGAGCTCCATCACTTCGGCCTGGATCGAGATGGCGTCGAGCAGTTCATCGATGCCCATGCCGGTCTTCGCCGAGACGGGGACGAACTGCGTGTCGCCACCCCAGTCTTCCGGGATGACTTCAAGGTTCGCGAGGCCCTGCTTGACGTGATCGACGTTGGTGTCCGACTTGTCCATCTTGGTCAACGCGACGATAAGTGGCACCTTCGCGGCGCGCGCATGCTTCACCGCCTCGGCGGTCTGCGGCATGACGCCGTCGTCGGCGGCCACGACCAGCACCACGATGTCCGTGGACTGCGCGCCGCGCGCACGCATGGCGGTAAACGCCGCGTGGCCCGGGGTGTCGAGGAACGTCACCACGCCGCGGCTGGTTTCGACGTGGTACGCGCCGATGTGCTGCGTGATGCCACCCGCTTCGCCCGAGGCGACCTTGGTGCGACGGATGTAGTCGAGCAAGGAGGTCTTGCCGTGGTCGACATGACCCATGATGGTGACCACGGGCGGACGGCTGACCTTCTCGCCGTCGAGTTCCGCGCTCTGGGTATGCGAGGCGAGCGCCGCCTCGGCATCGTTGTCGGTGGCGCGAACCGGGTTGTGGCCCAGTTCTTCCACCACCAGCGCCGCGGTGTCGTGGTCGATCGTCTGGTTGATGGTCGCCATCACGCCCATCTTGAAGAGCGCCTTCACGACCTCCGCGCCCTTGACCGCCATCTTCTGGGCCAGCTCGGCGACGACGTTGTTGTCACCGATCATCACATCGCGCACCACGGCGGCGGTGGGACGGGTAAAGCCGTGCGGACCGCTGGACGCGGCCTGGCCGCGGTTGGGTTCGATGCGACCGCCCCGTCCCGGCTTGCCGCGACCGCCCTTGCCGCTGGACCGACGTGCGCGATCGGCTTCGGACAGGTGCATCTCGCCCGAGGCGAACCGCTTGCCACCGGCGTCGCGGTCACCGCGACCGGCACCGGGGCCGGTTTTCGGACGCGCGTTGC
>CAJYHU010000028.1 GCA_913774655.1 uncultured Luteibacter sp.
CCGGGATGGAAGTGCTGGCCACGCTCTATGACGAGGCCGGCACCGTGGTCGGGCTGGGCCACGGGTATCCCCGTTCCGGCGTGCTCGCGCCGGGTGAGCGCACCTCCGTCGATCTGCGGATGGAACGACTGGGCGATCGCCGCGTGCCGATCGCCAGCTGGGACTACCGCATCGACTACCAGCTCGCCACCCCGGATCGCGCGAGCCGCGTGCCGGTGCGCGCCGGCGATCGCGTGGTTCGGGGCGAAGGGGCGCCGCAACTTTTCCACCCCGGCCTGTACCTGGGTGCCGAGGACCTGCTGGCCGAAGAGGCCGAGCGCTTCGATCCGGCGCAGATCGAACTGGCGCCGCTGGTCGCGGTCCGCAGCACCACGCAGGACCCGCTCTACCTCACCGAAATCGTCAACCGAAGTGCGGAGGCGATCGTGCTCTCGCCCGGCGCCGTGATCTCGCGCTTCGACGGCGCGCGCCTGGACGGCACGACCACCGTCGGCGGGCTGTCCGCCCTCTACCCCGGGGAGCGGTTGCCGGTGCTGCTGGAGCCGCGCGATGCGCCTGCCATCACGCAGACGCGGGTCGAGTGGAAGCCGATGCGGCGGGCCGCATTGCCCGGACCCCGCGCGCCGCTCGTGGTCGAGGTCACGTCCACCCGGGCCGACACCAGCAGCGTGCTGGTGAACTTCAGCCGGCGCTACAGCTACAAGTTCGTGCAGGTGAGCGGGCAGGTGCGCAACGCGGGCGCCGGCATCGTGCGCAAGCCGGTGCTGTGGCTGAGCCTGCGCGACCGCGACGGCCGGCTCACCGGCTTCGGAAAGGTCGACAACCTGCCGTCGATCGCGGCGGGCGACAGTGTCCCCTTCCAGATCAAGATCGATCAACTCGGCCGGGATTTCGCGCGCGTGGACACGCTCTACCAGACCGACTGAAGGGCGCTTGGCCAGGCCGCCCCGGGCCGCCGTCGCGGCGACGGGGCGGCCACGCGTTCGCTTCGCAGCGCCGTCCTACATGCTGCACCGCCGCATCCTTCTAAGTTCCTCGCATCAGGCCCCCACCAGCGAAGGAACCCATGAAAGTCGAAGAAGGTCAGCCCCATCCCCTGGGGGCCACGTACACCGGCGAAGGGGTCAATTTCGCGGTGTTTTCCGCGCATGCCACCCGGGTCGACGTCTGCATCTACGACGACGCAGGCGAGAAGGAAATCGGGCGTGTCACTCTGCCCGAATACACCGACGAGGTGTGGCACGGCCACGTGCCGGGCCTGCTGCCGGGCGCACGCTACGGACTGCGCGTGCACGGGCCGTACGAGCCCGAGAACGGCCACCGCTTCAATCCCAACAAGCTCCTGCTCGATCCCTATGCCAAGGCGCACATGGGCGAATTGGTCTGGGGGCCGGAGCTGTTCGGCTACACCGTCGGCCACGAGGACGGCGATCTGAGTTTCGACGAGCGCGACAGCGCGCACCTGGTGCCCAAGTGCGTGGTGGTCGATTCGCGCTTCGCCTGGGAGCAGCCCGAGGGCCCGCGCGTGCCTTGGGACCGCACCATCGTCTACGAGACCCATGTGCGCGGCCACACCATGCGCCACCCGGCGGTGCCCGAGCACCTGCGCGGCACCTTCGCCGGCTTCGCGAACGATGAGGTGCTGCGCCACATCCGCGACCTGGGCGTGACCAGCATCGAGCTGCTGCCGGTGCAGCGCTTCGTCTCGCAGTCCTTCCTGGAAGAGAAGGGCCTGAAGAATTACTGGGGCTACGACACGCTGGGCTTCTTCGCGCTCAAGCCACGCTACCTGCACGAGCCCAGCATCGACGAGTTCAAGCGCATGGTCGATCGCATCCACGCGCACGGGCTGGAGCTGATCCTCGACGTGGTCTACAACCACACGCCCGAGGGCAACGAGCTCGGGCCGACGATCTCCTTCAAGGGCATCGACAACGCGAGCTACTACCGGCTGATGCCGGGCGGCGAGGACGGGCCGGGCGCGCGCTACTACATCAACGACACCGGCACCGGCAACACGCTCAACCTCAGCCACCCGCGCGTGCTGCAGATGGTGACCGACAGCCTGCGCTACTGGGTCACCGAGATGCACGTCGACGGCTTCCGCTTCGACCTCGCGACCATCCTGGCGCGCGAGACCTACGGTTTCGACGAAGGTGGCGGCTTCCTCGACAGCTGCCGGCAGGACCCGGTGCTCTCCAGCGTCAAGCTCATCGCCGAGCCGTGGGACTGCGGCCCGGGCGGCTACCAGGTGGGCGGCTTCCCGCCCGGCTGGGCCGAGTGGAACGACCGCTTCCGCGACACGGTGCGCGCGTTCTGGAAGGGTGACGAGGGCATGGCGCCTGCACTTGCGGGCTGCATGACCGCCAGCGCCGATCGCTTCAACCGGCGCGGCCGCCGGCCCTGGGCCAGCGTCAACTTCATCACGGCCCACGACGGCTTCACGCTCGCCGACCTGACCAGCTACAACGACAAGCACAACGACGCCAACGGCGAGGACAACCGCGACGGCCACTCCGACAACCGCAGCTGGAACTGCGGCGCCGAGGGTCCGACCGACGACGCCGAGGTGAACACGCTGCGCGCGCGCCAGCGCCGCAACCTGCTCGCCACGCTGCTGCTGTCGCAGGGCACGCCCATGCTGCTGGGCGGCGACGAGTTCGGCCGCACCCAGCAGGGCAACAACAACGCCTACTGCCAGGACAACGAGATCTCCGGGTTCGACTGGGAGGCCATCGACGACGCCGGCCGCTCCCTCATCGCGTTCGTGCAGCGCCTCACGCAGCTGCGTCGCGACCTGCCGGTGCTGCGGCGCAACCGCTTCCTCACCGGCGAATTCGACGAAGAGCTGCAACTGCGCGATGTGACCTGGCTGGCCTGCGACGGCAACCAGATGGAGCAGCCACACTGGGACGACCCGCGTACGCGCTGCTTCGGCATGCTGCTCGAAGGGCACGCGCGCGCCACCGCCATCGCCCGACGCGGCCCGGACCAGAGCGTGCTGCTCGTCTTCAACGGCTGGGAGGACGCCATCGACTTCGTGCTGCCGCCCGCCAGCGACGGCGCGCAGTGGCGCCTGGAGATCGACACGGCGCAGGAACCGCCCGCGCCCGGCGAGCGCTTCGAGGCCGGCAGTTCCTACACGGTGACCGCGCGCTCGATGCTCGTCCTGGTGGCCGCATGAGCCCGCGCATGGGTGCCGGATGCCAAAGTGCAATCGGCCTGCAGCGCCCGTCTGGCGGGCGTCGGCGCCAAACTCGTCACAAACGTGACAATCTGCCGATGAGGGGCATCGTCCGACAGGACCCTCAGGCGAACCCCGCCGCGTGCCCGCGGCAGTGCCGCCTATAACAAGGCAAGTCCTGACTTCCATGCCGATCACCCACGCCCCCCTCTCGCCCGCCGACCTGCACCTCTTCCGGGAGGGCACGCACACGCGCCTGCACGAACGCCTGGGCGCGCACCTGCAGCCACGCGGTGGCGTGCACTTCGCGGTGTGGGCGCCCAACGCGCGCCAGGTGCACGTGATTGGCGACTGGAACTACTGGAGCGAGGCCGACCCGCTGCAGGTGCGCGACGATGGGAGCGGCATCTGGGAGGGTACGGTTTCCCAGGCGCAACCGGGGCAGACCTACAAGTACCGCATCGTCGGGCCCGAGGGGCAGACGCTGGAGAAGGCCGACCCGTTCGCCTTCCAGTCCGAACTGGCGCCCGCAACCGCCTCGCGCATCTGGGGCGGCGCCCATGCCTGGACCGACGCCGAATGGATGGTGGGCCGCGCAGCGCGCAACGCGCTCGACGCGCCGGTCGCCATCTACGAGGTGCACCCCGGCTCGTGGCGGCGGCAGGACGGCGAGTTCCTCGGCTGGCGCGAACTCGCCGCGCAGCTGGCCGCCTACGTGAAGGACATGGGCTTCACGCACGTGGAGCTGATGCCGGTCACCGAGCATCCCTTCTACGGGTCCTGGGGCTACCAGACCACGGGCTACTTCGCGCCCACCGCACGCTACGGCACGCCCGAGGATTTCATGGCTTTCGTCGACCACCTGCACCGGCAGGAGATCGGCGTCATCCTCGACTGGGTGCCCTCTCACTTCCCGACCGATGCGCACGGCCTG
>CAJYHU010000029.1 GCA_913774655.1 uncultured Luteibacter sp.
AGATGGGAAGTGGGGGCACGCTTCCTGGCGGACGGCCAAAGGCGTCGGCGGCGTCCTGGTGGGCCCATGGCGACCGGGCGCCGGGACGTGCGCCCCCACTTCCCATCGCCCACCCCTAAAAAAAACCACCTCTCGCGACACGTCGCGCACTCGGGTAAAATACAAATTTCCAGCACTGGCTGCTCGCATGACTCCCCTGATTTTCGTCACCGGCGGTGTGGTGTCTTCCCTCGGGAAAGGCATCGCAGCGGCGTCGCTTGCGTCCATTCTCGAGGCGCGCGGTCTTTCGGTCACCATGATGAAGCTCGATCCCTACATCAACGTGGATCCGGGCACCATGAGTCCTTTCCAGCACGGCGAGGTGTACGTCACCGACGACGGTGCCGAGACCGACCTCGACCTGGGCCACTACGAGCGCTTCGTCCGCACGCGCCTCACCGGCAAGAATTCCATCACCACCGGCAAGATCTACGAGTCGGTGATCCGCAAGGAGCGTCGCGGCGATTACCTCGGCGCCACCGTGCAGGTGATTCCGCACATCACCGACGAGATCAAGCACGCTATCCACGAGGCCACCCGAGGCTTCGACGTGGCCCTGGTCGAGATCGGCGGCACCGTGGGCGACATCGAGTCGCTGCCGTTCCTGGAGGCCATTCGCCAGCTGCGCATCGAGCACGGCCCCGAGAAGTGCGTGTTCGTGCATCTCACCCTCGTGCCTTTCATCAAGGCCGCGGGCGAGATCAAGACCAAGCCCACCCAGCATTCGGTGAAGGAGCTGCGCTCCATCGGTATCCAGCCCGACGTGCTGCTCTGCCGTTGCGAAGAGCCGTTGCCCGACGGCGAGCGCCACAAGATCGCGCTGTTCACCAACGTGCCGAAGAACGCCGTCATCAGCACGATCGACGTCGACGTCATCTACAAGCTGCCGATGTGGCTGCATGAGCAGGGCCTGGACGACCTCGTCATCAAGCGTCTGGGGCTCGACGCGGGCCCGGCCGACCTGTCCAGCTGGATCCGCACCGTCGAAGCCGTGGAGCGCCCGCGCGACGAGATCACGGTCGCCATCGTCGGCAAATATGTCGAACACAAGGACGCCTACAAGTCGCTGGGCGAAGCGTTGCGCCACGGCGGCATCAAGCAGTCCACCCGGGTCAACCTCGAATGGGTCGATTCCGAAGAGGTGGAGGCCCGCGGTGCCCGCGCCGTGCTCGGCGGAGCCGATGCGATCCTCGTGCCGGGGGGCTTCGGCAAGCGCGGCTTCGAGGGCAAGATTCTCGCCGCCCAGTTCGCGCGCGAGAACGGCGTGCCGTACTTCGGCATCTGCTACAGCATGCACGCGGCGGTGGTGGCATTCGCGCGCAACATCGCCGGCCTGCCGCAGGCCGACTCCAGCGAAAACGACCGGAACACGCCCGACCCGGTCATCGCCCTCATCACCGAGTGGACCACCGCCACCGGCGAGGTGGAAACCCGCAGCGAGCGCTCCGACCTCGGCGGCACCATGCGCCTGGGTTCGCAGGAGTGCCGCCTCAAGGCCGGCACCCTGGCGCGCGAACTCTACGGCGAAGACGTGGTGCGCGAGCGCCACCGCCACCGCTACGAGTTCAACAATCGCTACCGCCAGCCTTTCGAGGACCGCGGCCTGGTGATCTCGGGCAAGTCGATGGACGACCTCCTCGTCGAAATCGTCGAACTGCCGCGCCAGGTCCACCCGTGGTTCCTCGGTTGCCAGGCGCATCCGGAGTTCACCTCCACCCCGCGTGAGGGGCACCCGCTGTTCATCGGCTTCGTGCGCGCCGCGCGCGAATACAAGGCCGTGCGCGAGGGCGAGCCCCTGGCCGCGCGCTCGCAGGAGTCCATCGCATGAAGCTGTGTGGTTTCGAGGTCGGTCTCGACCAGCCGTTCTTCCTGATCGCCGGGCCCTGCGTCATCGAATCGATGCAGTTGCAGCTTGACGTCGCGGGCCGCCTGAAGGAGATCACCGATCGCCTGGGTATCCCCTTCGTCTTCAAGTCGAGTTTCGACAAGGCCAACCGGTCGTCCGGCGCGAGCTTCCGTGGCCCGGGCATGGAAGAAGGCCTCAAGGTGCTCGACGCGGTGAAGAGGCAGATCGGCGTGCCGGTGCTCACCGACGTGCACGAATACACGCCGATGAACGAGGTGGCTGCCGTGGTCGACGTGCTGCAGACCCCGGCGTTCCTCGCCCGCCAGACCGACTTCATCCAGAACGTGGCCCGCGCCGGCAAGCCGGTGAACATCAAGAAGGGCCAGTTCCTTGCCCCGTGGGACATGAAAAACGTCGTCCAGAAGGCGTTCGACGTGGGCAACCGCGACATCATGGTCTGCGAGCGCGGCGCCAGCTTCGGCTACAACAACCTGGTTTCCGACATGCGGTCGCTCGCGGTGATGCGTGAGACCGGTTGCCCCGTGGTCTTCGACGCCACCCACTCGGTGCAGTTGCCGGGCGGTCAGGGCACCAGTTCAGGCGGCCAGCGCGAGTTCGTGCCGGTGCTGGCCCGCGCGGCCATGGCCGTCGGCATCGCCGGACTCTTCGCCGAAACCCATCCCGAGCCCGCCAAGGCGCTCAGCGATGGCCCCAACGCATGGCCGCTCGACCAGATGGAAGGCCTGCTCGAGACCCTCATGGACATCGACCAGGCCGTGAAGCGTCGCGGTTTCGAGAAGCACGCCTGACGATGCGGGCGCACGCGCACCGTCCGACTGGCCCGCGCGCGTCGCCTCGTCTTATATTCGCCTTTGCATATCGACCGCGGCGCGCCCTGGCGCGCCGCGGTCGTGTTCCGTCATTCCAACTCGTTACGGGAAGCGCATGACCACCTCGATCACCCATATCCACGCCCGCGAAATCCTCGACTCGCGCGGCAATCCCACCCTCGAAGCCGAGGTCACCCTCGCCGACGGTTCGTTCGGCCGCGCGGCCGTGCCCAGCGGCGCGTCCACCGGCACGCGTGAAGCGGTCGAACTGCGCGACGGCGACAAGGGCCGCTACGGCGGCAAGGGCGTGAAAAAGGCGGTCGAGAACGTCAACACCGCGATCGCCAAGGCGCTTGCCGGCCATGATGCCGCCGACCAGAAGGGTCTCGACGACGCGCTGATCGCCCTCGACGGCACCGACAACAAGGGCAAGCTCGGCGCGAACGCGTTGCTCGGCGTTTCCATGGCCGCGGCGCATGCCGTCGCCGCCTCCAGGAAACAGGCGCTGTGGCAATACCTCATGGTCGACGGCGGTGGCTCGCTGCCCGTGCCGATGATGAATATCATCAACGGCGGCGCCCACGCTGATAACAATGTCGACGTGCAGGAATTCATGGTGTTGCCGGTCGGCGCGCCGAGCTTCGCCGAGGCGCTGCGCTACGGCGCGGAAATCTTCCACGCCCTCAAGTCCGTGCTGAAGGGCCGCGGCCTGAACACCGCGGTGGGCGACGAGGGCGGTTTCGCCCCGAACCTCAAGTCCAACGTCGAAGCGCTCGACACGATCCTCGAAGCCGTCGGCAAGGCCGGCTTCAAGGTCGGCGCCGATATCCTGCTCGGTCTCGACGTGGCCAGTTCGGAGTTCTTCAAGGGCGGCAAGTACGATCTGGAAGGCGAGGGCAAGGTCTTCACGCCGGAGCAGTGGGTGGACACGCTCGCCTCGTGGGCGAAGCAGTACCCGATCGTCACGATCGAGGACGGCATGGCCGAAGGCGACTGGGACGGCTGGGCGCACCTCACCAAGGTGGTCGACGGCGGTATCCAGCTCGTCGGCGACGATCTCTTCGTGACCAACCCGAAGATCTTCCAGCAAGGCATCGACCGCAAGATCGCCAACGCCATCCTCATCAAGGTCAACCAGATCGGCACGCTGTCCGAGACGCTCGAAGCCATCGCGATGGCCGACCGCGCCAAGTACGCCGCGATCGTCTCGCACCGCTCGGGCGAAACCGAAGACACCACCATCGCCGATATCGCCGTGGCCACCACCGCGACGCAGATCAAGACCGGTTCGCTTTGCCGCACCGACCGCGTGGCCAAGTACAACCAGCTGCTGCGCATCGAGGAAGCCCTCGGCGCCAAGGCGAAGTACGCCGGTCGCGATGCCTTTCCCAACCTCTCCAAGCTCCCCGGCTAAAGGCGGTCAGTGAGCAACGCCGCACTCCTGCGTTGGGCCGGGCTGATCCTGGTCATCATCCTCATCGCGCTGCAGCTGAAACTGTGGGTCGGCGGTGGGGGGATGGCCGAGGTCGAGTCCCTGCGCGCGGCGGTCAAGAAACAGACCGACGAAAACGCGGGCCTGCAGACGCGCAACCAGGCGCTTGCCGCCGACGTGGAAGACCTCAAGCACGGTGAGCAGGCCACGGAAGCACGCGCGCGCCAGGAGCTCGGCCTGATCAAGCCGGGCGAAACGTTCTATCAGGTGGTGGAGCCGGGGGCCGCGGCCAGCGCGCCCCCGCCTCCGCCGCCCGTTGGCCCCGGCGGCCAGTGATGGATGCGCTGTGGTGCGTCTTACCGGCCGCCGGCAAGGGCGTCCGGGCCGGCGGCGACCGGCCGAAGCAATACCAGTGCGTCGCGGGGCGCCCGCTTATCGAACACACGCTTGAGCGGCTCGCGGCGCATCCGCGCATCGCCGGGCTGATGGTGGTGATCTCCCCCGACGATACCCATTTCGCCTCCGTCGCGCAGGTGCACGGCAAGCCGTTGCTTACCGCGACGGGCGGCAGCGAGCGCAGTCATTCCGTGCTGGCCGGGCTGCATGCGTTGCCGGATAGCGTGGGTCCGGGCGATTTCGTGCTGGTGCACGACGCCGCGCGCCCTTGTGTACGGGGCGATGACATCAGCCGTCTCATCGATCTGGCCGGCGCGGGCGAGGGTGGCCTGCTCGGGGCACCGCTGCGCGACACGCTCAAACGGGCGGGCGCGTCGGGCCACAGCGTGGCGACCGAGCCGCGCGAAGGTCGCTGGCGGGCGTTCACGCCGCAGATGTTCCGACGCGACGCGCTCGCGCGTGCACTCGCCCTTGCCGCCGACGCGGGTATCGTCGTCAGCGACGAAGCGATGGCGATGGAGCGGGTCGGCGTGGCGCCGCTGCTTGTCGAAGGCTCGGAAGACAACATCAAGGTCACGACGCCCGCGGATTTCGCGCTGGCCGAGTTCCTGATCGGGAGAACACGATGATACGGATCGGCCAGTGCTTCGACGTGCATGCCTTCGGTCCGGGTGACCACGTCATGCTCGGCGGCGTGCGGATCGCCCATGCCCAAGGCGTGCTGGCGCATTCGGACGGCGACGTGGTGCTGCACGCGTTATGCGACGCCTTGTTGGGGTCGCTCGCGCTGGGTGACATCGGCAAGCATTTCCCGCCCAGCGACGACGCCTGGCGCGACGCGGACAGTCGCCGCTTCGTCCGCGCGGTGCGCGATATGCTGAGCGAGCGGGGTTACGCGCTGGGCAACGCCGACATCACGGTGATCTGCGAGTCGCCCAAGGTGAATCCGCACGCGCAGGTCATGCGCGAGGTCATCGCCGCCGATCTCGGCGTCGACATCGACCGGATCAGCATCAAGGCCACCACGACCGAAACGCTCGGATTCACCGGGCGGCGCGAAGGCATCGCGGCCCTGGCCACCGTGCTGGTGCAACGCGCGTGAGCGAGGCCGAGGTCCGGCCGGCGTCCCGCCTGTCCGACAGGCTGGAAACGATCCACGCGCTGCTCCGCCAGCGCCATGATCGGCTGGATCCGGATCGCGACGTGCACGATGACGACGGTGCCGCGCTGAATGCCATCGAGGCCGAGCTTCAGGGGCGGCTCGACGAGCTGCATCCCGCCGATCTGGCCGACCTGCTGGAGTCCCTTCCGCTGGAGGACCGTCTCGCCGTCTGGCAGCGCGTCCGCTCTGACCGCGACGGCGAGATTCTGCTTGAGGTCTCCGACTCCGTCCGCGAGTCGCTGATTGCCGACATGGACGACCGCGAAATCCTCGCGGCCGTCGAGCCCCTGGATGCGGAGGAAATCGCCGACCTCGTCGACGACCTGCCCACCGAGGTGCTGCCCGAGCTCATGGCCAGCCTCGACGCGCAGGAACGCGAGCGCGTGCAGGCGGCCCTGTCCTACGCGGACGACCAGGTCGGTTCGCTGATGGACTTCGACATGGTCACCATCCGCGAGGACATCCGTCTGGAGGTGGTGCTTCGCTACCTGCGCCGTTTCGACGAATTGCCCGCGCAGACCGACAAACTCTTCGTGGTCAACGCCGACCACGTGCTGACCGGCGTACTGCCGCTACATTGGCTGCTGGTGAATTCGCCGGACCGGATGGTCCACGAGATCATGGCCCCCGACGTGAATACCTTCCATCCCGAAGACGACGCGTACGACGTGGCCCAGGCCTTCGAGCGCTACGACCTCGTCACCGCGCCTGTCGTCGACGGCCACATGCGCCTGATCGGGCGCATCGCGGTCGACGCGATGATCGACCTCATCCGTGAGGAAGGCGAGACCGAAGCCTTGTCGCGTGGCGGCCTGCGCGAGGAAGAAGACATCTTCGCGTCGGTATGGAAGTCGGTGCGCAACCGCTGGGCCTGGCTGGCGATCAATCTCGTCACCGCCTTCATCGCCTCGCGCGTCATCGGCCTGTTCGAGCATTCCATCGAAAAACTCGTGGCGCTGGCCGCGCTGATGCCTATCGTCGCGGGCATCGGCGGCAACTCGGGCAACCAGACCATCACCATGATCGTGCGCGCCATGGCACTGGAACAGGTCGGCGTATCCCAGGTGACCCGCCTGTGGCGAAAGGAACTGGCCGTCTCGCTGTTCAACGGACTGGTCTGGGGCGGCGCGATCGGCGTGGTCGCCTGGCTGCTCTACGGCAGCGTGTCGCTGGGCCTGGTGATGACCGCGGCGATGACGCTCAACCTGTTGCTTGCCGCTTTCATGGGCGTGGGCATTCCGATGCTCATGACCCGGATGGGGCGCGACCCCGCGCTGGGCTCCAGCGTGCTGATCACCGCGGTAACCGACAGCGGTGGCTTTTTCATTTTCCTGGGACTGGCGACGCTGTTCCTGCTGTAAAGGCTCTCACGCAATGACCGACGACCTGCTTCCCCATGCTTTCGGCGCGCCGCCGCTGCGCGCCCGCCTGCGCGCCACGCCGGACGACTTCCGGGTGGACGAGATCCTCGGCTACGAGCCGGACGGTGCCGGTGAACATGCCTTCGTGATGGTGGAAAAACGCGGCGCGAACACCGACTGGGTGGCGCGCGAGGTGGCGAAGTTCGCGGGCGTGCCGCCGTTGAACGTGGGCTATGCGGGGATGAAGGACCGTCACGCGGTCACGCGCCAGGTGTTTACGGTGCAGTTGCCGGGCAAGGCCGACCCGGATTGGTCGGCGTTTCCCCATGCCGAGGTGGTCATTACCCCGTTGGGTCGGCATTCGCGCAAGATCAAGCGAGGGGCCTTGCGAGGTAATCGCTTCGTGCTGGTGCTGCGCGATGTCGAAGGCGACCGTGCCGACGCGGAGGCGCGGCTGACCGCGATCGCCGCACGGGGCGTGCCCAATTATTTCGGCGAGCAGCGCTTCGGCCTTGGCGGCCGCAACGTCGAGCAGGCCCGCGCGATGTTCAAGGGACGCCGCGTCGACCGCGACAAGCGATCCATCCTGTTGTCCGCGGCGCGCTCGCATGTCTTCAATGGCGTGCTGGCCGAGCGCGTTCGCGCCGGATCGTGGGACGCCGCGATGGACGGCGACATCTGGGGGCTCGACGGCTCCCGCTCGTGGTTCGGTCCGGAGCCGTTCGATGCGACGCTGGCCGACCGGTTGGCCCGGTTCGACATCCACCCCACGGGGCCGCTATGGGGGCAGGGCGACACGCCTGCCGGTGGCGACGCGGGCGAACTGGAGCGGGCCGTGGCCGCGCGTGACGCCGATCTCGCGGAGGGCCTGGCCGGAGCGCGGATGGACCAGGAGCGTCGCGCGCTTCGCCTGCGCCCAACGGAGCTGACCTGGCGCTGGCACGACGATGGTGCGCTCGAGGTCGCGTTTGCACTCCCCGCAGGCGCCTACGCCACCACCGTCATCCGCGAACTCGTCACCGAACCGTAGGCGGGGTGCCGGCAAGATCCGTATCAGCGAGTCAGGAGCCACCCTGCGGGCGATCCGGTGGCGCCGGATTCCCGCGCCATGGCGAGAAGGCCTCCTTCGCACCGTGACGCCCTGAGGGTTCGCGGACACGGTTCGCTTCCCACCCTGGCGGGGCACGTTCGTGGCGACCGACGGGGTGGGGCCGGTCGTGACGGACCCGCCCTTTAACCGACCCGGCAATCGTCGTTCCGTGCGGAATCGGCAATTTTCTTATTGACGCGGCGCGGCATTCGCGGTGTTCTTGCCCCGCCACGGCGGCGGCGTCGTCCGTGTCTACGGAACAAGGGGGCACCATGAAGAAGCATCTTTCTCTGGGGGCGGCGGGGGCCGCTCTCGCGCTGGCGCTGATGGCCGGTCCGGCGGACGCACGCAAGGCCGACGGTCCTCCGCCGGACACCATCTGCACCATCCTCGGCACGGCCGATCGCTACGTCGATACCACGGTGACCGTACGCGCGGTGGCGTCGTCCGCGGGCAAGGTCGCCTCGTTGAGCGACAGCGGCTGCCAGGGCAGTATCGGGTTGAACATGCAGGACGAGAGCGATAGCGACCGCAAGCGTGATGTGCTGTCGTTCCGCCGGGCGATGTCGTCCAGCGGTGCCCGAGCGCAGGCGACGGTGTTCGGCCGCTTCCACCCGACAGGCAATGCCCAGGCGCCCTACGTGATCGACGTCTATTCCGTTCGCGACGTGGCCGACGTGCAGTAGGCATCGTCGCGCGACGCGCGACGCGTGCCCGACGATCGGCGCCATCCTTGCGCATCGATGTCGATCGGTCGTCAGCACGCGGCGCTCGGTCGTGGTCTCGTCACACACCATCACCGACGCGGGTCGCACACGCGCCGCGGGGCACGTCGCATGACGGTTCGCTGCGTATCGCGACATCGCTCCGTCAACCGCGTGTCATACACCCGATACATTGCCCGGCGCCGAAAAGACGGCACCTCAGGTGTAAGGAATCTTTAAGCGAGCGCTCCTACGCTGCGCGCATGTCGCACGCCGCTCGTTGCTTTCGATGGATCGCCGAACACCCCTGGTGCCTGCTGCTGTGCTGGCTGGTGCCGGCCTGCCTGCTGCCGCCGGTCCCGATCGACGAAACGCGGTATCTCACGATTGCCTGGGAAATGCGCCAGAGCGGCGATCTCATCGGACTGACCTTGAACGGCCAGCCCTACATGGACAAGACCCCGCTGCTCTTCTGGTTGATCAACGCGAGTTGGGCGCTGTTCGGCGTCGCCACGTGGGCCGCTCGCCTGGTCGACGTCGCATTCGCGGCCGGCACCGTCGCGTTGCTGGGTGCGCTCGCCGGGCGCGTGCAGGACGACGGCGCCCGTCGCGGTGCGGGATGGGTACTTGCGCCGGTCCTGATTTTCGGCACCTTCGGCAGCGTCATCATGTTCGATGGCGCGCTGTCCTTCTTCGTGGTGCTGGCGTTGTACGCCGTGGTCGTCTGGCTTGGCCGGCGGGATGCTGTCGGGCCGCTGCTGCTCTTCGCGGCCGCGGCACTCGGGTTGTTGAGCAAGGGGCCGGTGTTCTTCCTGCATGTGCTGTTTCCGCTCGCCTTGTTGCCTTGGTGGCATCGCAAACCGGTCGACCATCCGTGGCAGTTCGCACTGGGCGTGGTGGCGGTGATGCTTCTGGCGGCGGCGCCGCTTGCCTGGTGGGCTTACGAGAGCGCGGCGCGGTTCCATGGCGTGCCTGTGTTGGACACCCTGGCGCGGCAATCGGTCGGCCGTGTCGCGGAGAGCTATGCCCACCGCCGCCCGCTGTATTGGTATGTGCCGTTGTTGCCGCTGGTGTTGCTTCCCTGGCCGCTGTGGTTACGCTGGCGCGGCGTGCACGTGCGCGACGCGATGGCCGCGCCGCTCGGACGGATCGGCCTGGCGGCCAGCGTGCCGGCGTTCGTCGCGTTTTCGCTGGTCAGCGGCAAGCAGGTGCATTACCTGATCCCGTTGCTTCCCGGCGTGGCGCTGTTCACGACGGCGATGCTCCGTGGCCCGGTATCGCTGTTGTCACCGGGACGCGTCGCGGTGGCGATCGTCGTGATCGCCCTGGCATGGATGTGGCCGTTGGCGACGGCTGCGCCGCTGTCGGCGTCGGTCTACGCGTCCGCGGCGTGGGGCCTTGGGGCGCTGGCGGTGGGCGGGGCGGTGCTGCGCCGTTTCGGTAGACGGGACGCGCAGGGCCACCTTGTCGTGACGTCGTCGGCCTCGACGCTGTTGGCGGTCTCGCTCGTGCTGCTCGTCGGCACGCGGCTCGAGGCTGGGCTGGACCCGGCGGGACTGGCCCACCTCGTTGGCGATCTCCAGCGGCGTGGCGTGCCCGTGGCGATGACCGCCGACGAGCCGGGCATGATCGGCTACCTCGCGCGGCTGCCTCGGCCGCTGCCGGTGACAGACGATCCGGTGGCGTGGGCACGGCAGCATCCTCGCGGCATGCTGCTCCTGCACGCCACGCATGGCCCGAGACCCGCCTTCGTGTCGCCCGCCATCGATCTGGTGGATGGCTGGGAGGGACTCGCGACGTCCGCCTCGTTGACCTCGCGCCCCTGACGGTGGCTCGGTGCATTGTCGCTCCGGTGCCGAGGGGGACATACAGCGCAACGCAGGTCGCTTAGCCCCTCGGACGTCCAACGAAAAAGGCCCGGGCGATGGGCCCGGGCCTTTTCGCCGTCCCCTTGGCGACGCTTACTGACCGAGGAAGGTCTCGGCCTTCACGTACGGCAGGTCGTGCGCCTGGGCCACCGGCTCGCAGGTGACCTTGCCTTCGCACACGTTGAGGCCGTTGCGAAGGTGGGCATCCTGCGCGAGCGCCTTCTTCCAGCCCTGGTTGGCCAGCGCCAGCGTGTAGGGCAGGGTGACGTTGTTGAGCGCGAAGGTCGACGTGCGGGCAACGGCGCCCGGCATGTTCGCGACGCAGTAGTGCACCACGCCGTCGACGACATAGGTGGGATCGGCGTGGGTGGTGGCGTGCGAGGTTTCCACGCAGCCGCCCTGGCCGATGGCGACGTCGACGATGACCGAGCCCGGCTTCATCGTGCGCACCATGTCGTGGGTGACGAGCTTGGGTGCGGCGGCGCCCGGCACCAGCACGGTGCCGATCAGGAGGTCGGCGCGACGCACCAGTTCTTCGATGGCGGCACGCGTGGAGAACACGGTGGAGATCGAGGTGCCGAACTGCGCGGCGAGGCGCTTGAGCGCATCGGCCGAGCGGTCGACGACGGTCACCTTGGCACCCATGCCCACGGCGATGGTCGCCGCATGGGTACCCGACACGCCACCGCCGAGGATCACCACTTCGGCGGCCGGCACGCCGGGTACGCCGCCGAGCAGCACGCCGCGACCGCCCTGGGCCTTCTCCAGCGAGTGGGCTCCCACCTGCGGGGCAAGACGGCCGGCGACCTCGGACATCGGGGTCAGCAGCGGCAGCGAACCGTTGCCGGAGGTGACGGTTTCGTACGCGATGCAGACGGCGCCCGAGTCGATCAGGTCGCGGGTCTGCTCCAGGTCCGGGGCGAGGTGGAGGTAGGTGAACAGGATCTGGCCCTTGCGGAGCTTTTTGCGCTCGACGGCGAGGGGCTCTTTCACCTTCACGATCATGTCGGCGTCCGCAAACACCTGGTCGGCCGAGTCGACGATGGTGGCGCCCGCGGCGACGTAGTCGGCGTCAGCGATGCCCGCGCCCACGCCGGCACCGGCCTGCACCATCACCTGGTGCCCGTGGTGAACCAGCTCCTGCACGGAGGACGGGATGAGGCCCACGCGGTATTCGTGGTTCTTGATTTCCTTGGGTACACCGATGCGCATCGACGAATTCTCTTCGGTAGGGCGGGGGGATGGGCGAGCGGCCCGGGCGGGCGCTGCCAACGGCGCAGTATGAGCGAACTTCCCTGCAATAGGTCGCCGATTTATCATCGATGGCGCAGCCTTGTTCGAATATCTGGCGGTTACCTCTATCACTGGTGAAATTTCATGCCAAGCCACGATCCAAATCTCGACGACCGTGATCGCGCCATCGTGCGCCTGCTCCAGGAGGACGGTCGCCTCACCAATCTCGAACTGGCGGCGCAGATCAATCTCTCGCCGTCGGCCTGCCTGCGCCGGGTGAAGCTGCTCGAAGACCGCGGCCTGATCGCCCGGTACGTGATGCTGCTGGACGAGAAGACGGCGGGACTGCCTGGCACGGCCTTCGTGCTGGTCACCCTCGACCAGCAGGGGCGGGCGGCGCTGGACGCGTTCGAGACGGCGATCCACGACCACCCGGAGGTCACCGAGTGCTGTCTGCTCGCGGGCGCGGCTGATTACATGGTGCGCGTGGTCTACGCGGACGCGGCGGACTTCGAGCGCATCCACACCGAAATCCTGACCCAACTGCCGGGAGTGGTGCGCGTGCAGTCGACCCTGGCGCTGCGCACGGTGAAGAAAACCACGGCGCTGCCGGTGTAGCCGGTCGGATGGGTGAAGGCCAATTCGCGGCACTTTCGATCTGCGCAGGATCGCTTTGAAGCCACGCATCGGTGCGAACCGATCCTGCCGTGGCGAGAGGCGATGGCGACGTGGGTGTTCGTTGGCCTGCCTTCGCTCGTCAGGTCGTTTCTTGCTCGTGACGCGACCGACGGCGTCGCGCGGGTCGCGTCGGAACCGATGCGTTCCCTGCTTATCGGTAGACACCCATTTGCTTGAGTAACGTCAAATTATCTTCCAGGTGCCAGTTGTCGGTAATGCGCCCGTTGGTCACCTTGACGATATCGGTCGCGATGACGTGGACGGTTTCCCCGTGTCCCTGGCGTCCCAGGAACGTGCCGGTGAAGTGCCCTGCCATGTCCAGGTGGCTGACCACGTGATCGCCGACCACCAGTTGCTGGGTCACGGTCACCTGTCGCATTGATAATCGTCTCGCTGATCCTCCGCGCCGAAGGCCCGGCAGTGGGCATTGGCATGCGTCGCTATCGGTGTCGATGCGCAAACGGCGACATCCCTGATGTGAAACCGCATGCCACGATGACGGATCCATGACGCGTGATCCGGTGTCATGCGTGTCTTCGTTCGCGCAGGAGGACTCCATGTCGACGTCCCACCCCACCGTTTCCGCCGTGGGCCGGACGGTGATCTACCGCATCGGCACGGTCGCGCTCGTCGTCATTGTCGCGCTGGATGTCATCGCGCTCGTGGCGTATCTCATGACGTGACCGCCAGGCGTTGGGCACGAATGTGCAGACACCGGAACCGGGGGTGTCCGCGCCGTTCGCTCAGCTCAGCAAGTGATTGGGCTGCCCGGCGACGAGGTACGCGAGCAGGTCGTTCAGCGGCATCGCCGCTTTGACGAAATAGCCCTGGATACGGTCGCAACCGTTGTCCCTCAACCAGCTGCGTTGGCGCTCGCGCTCGACGCCCTCTGCTACGACGGCCATGTCCAGTGTGCGTGCCAGCGCGATGATCGAACGGCAGATCGACGCCGCCCGCTCGTCGACGCCCAGGCCGACGATGAATGATCGATCTATCTTGAGCGCGTCGATCGGCAGGTCACGCAGGTAAGACAGGCTCGAAAATCCCGTGCCAAAATCATCGAGGGATACGCGGGTGCCTTGTTCGTTGAGGCGCGTGAGTGCGGCCAGCGCGTAGCCGGGCTCCATAAGGCTGCTTTCGGTCAGCTCGACCTGTAACGCGTGCGACGGCAATCCATGGGCCAAGGAGGCTGACCGCACCTCGGCAGCCACGTCGGTGCGGCGGAACTGCACCGCCGACACATTGACCGCGATCGATAGGTGCCCGTGGCCCGCCGCGGTCAGCGCCGCATGCGCGCGCGCGGCCGTGCCGAAGGCCCAGTGGCCCAACGGCACGATCAGTCCCGTTTCTTCGCACAGGGGGATGAACGCGTCGGGGGCGATCGATCCGCCGTCGGCCTGCGGCCAGCGAACGAGGGCTTCCAGCGAGCGGATCTGGCCGTCGCGGGCGTCCACGATCGGCTGGTAATGCACCGTCAGTTCGCCCCGCTCGATCGCCTGTCGCATCCGCGAGGCCATCGTCAGTCGTTCCATCGAGCGCTGGGCCATCAGGCGGTCGTAGACCTGCACCTTGCCCGGGTCATCGTCGACGTGCTTGAAATGCGCCGCAAGGGCGGCATTGGCAATGACCTGGCCGGCATCGGCGCCGTCGGCGGGGTGGCGTGCCAGGCCGATCTGGGGGTCCAGCGTATGCAGGGCGTCGTTGACCGCGACAGGTTCGGTGACGGCATCGAGCAGCGCACTCATCGTCGCGTCGTGGCTGGCGGGGTCGGTGATGGCGACGAGAAAACGTTCGCCAGGGCGGTGCGCGACCATGCCGCGCACGCCGGCGAGGCGGCCGAACCGCGACGCCACGGCACGCAGTACGCCGCGGCCGGCATCGAGGCCGAAGGTGTCGGTCACGTGGTCGATACCGCGCAAGTGCACGTAGACCACCTCGTACCAGGCGTCGCGACCCATTCCCTGATCGAGGTAGTCCACCAGCGCTTCAGTGTTGGGCAGGCCGGTGATGACATCGTGCGTGGCGCGATAGGTGAGGGCGCGTTCCGTGCGCAGGCTGTCCGTGATGTCCTCGGCCAACACCAGCCGCGCGGCATGCCCTGCGAAGTCGAGGCTGACCGCGTGCAGGCGCACGTCGAGCGTGCTGCCGTCCTTGCGCCGGTGGATCCATACCCGGTCGGGCTGCCCTTCGTCGCCGGCGCGTACGGAAGCCACCACGCGGATCAGTTCGTCGGCATCATGGGCGTCTCGGATGTCGGTGATCCGCATGGCGAGGAATTCGTCGCGCGCGTAGCCATACGAACGGACCGCGGCCTCGTTGACCTCGAGAAACGCCAGCGTGGTGGTGTCGTATACCCAGAACGGAATGGGACTCTTGTCGAAGATGAGACGGAAGCGCTGTTCCGCGTCGGCCAGCCGCGTGGTGGCGGAGGTGAGATCGCTCACATAAGCCTGTTGCGCCCGGTCACTGACCCGCAGGCGGCGGAACATGTAGCCGAAGCCCAGGCAATAAAGCAGGTAGAGCAGGGCGCTGAGAACGGTGAAGCGATACCACGGGCCCAGCACGCTGGCGGTGGTGACGCCGACGCCGACCCACAGCGGATAGTGCTCGGGTTGGCCGACGGCGATCATCCGCTCGACCCCGCCGATACGGCCGGATACGCGCTCGCCGGGTGCGCCGGCGTGCCGCAGGAGAAGCTCGGCAGGCTGGCCGATCGCGTCGGGTACGTCGCCAGTGCGCGCCAGCACGATGCCGTAGCGATCGGTGATGGCGGCGATGGCGTCGGCGCCGGCCGGCAGGTGTTCGACGACGTCCTGTAGATCCTCCTGCCGGAGCCGGGCGAACACGCGGTTGCCGCCGGGGGCCGCGACGGCCAGAGGGAGCATCCACCGGCCGTGGCGGCGTTCGAGCTTGCCCAGGCGAAGGTGCCCCGGGTTGGTGGCATCGAACCACCGCGGCAGGCTGGGGTCCCCTTCGCCGGGCGTAAGCGGCGCGCCGGACGCATCCACCAGCAGCAGGTCGGCCAGTTCGCTTCGACGTTCGGCCACCCCCGCGATGTGCCGAACGAGTTCCGCGGCGACGTCGCTCGGCACGGTGCCATCCGGCGACGCGCTGTCCGCCGCGATGCCGTTCATGGTCCGCTCCAGGTTCAGCAACTGGGCGCCGAGGATGCGTTGCCCCTCGTCGGCGAACGCCTGGTTCTGCGCCTGCGCGCCTTCCACACGACGCTGGTGGTCGGTCTCGACGATGAAGAGCAGGGACATGCCGAAGACGAATGCGAGAAAGCCTCCGACCAGACGGATGTGCCGCGTCGAATGCTCGGGTGACCCCTGGCCCATGAAACCCCTGTCGTGGACGGCGCTGTCCACGAAGCTAGCAACCTGCGTGCCGGGCGGCAAGAACGTGCGCGTGAAAGCGCGGTGGGCGACCGCGTGAAGGCGATCGCGGCGGCGCTTGGCGGCATGTGCACACACCGCGCGCATCGCCAGGGGGCCTCCATCCGTAGACGACCATGCCCTTTAGCCCACGCTTTGCCGCCGAAGACCGAACGCCGGCCGGACCATGCAAGGACGATAGGCCCGCGCATGCCCCGAAGGACTACCGCAGGCGCGCCGATGCCGCAGGACCCGCCCAGGCCGGGGCGGGACGACGAGCGGCGGCGCTGACCCGTCTCGCGCGGGCGTTGGCCTCAGGTCGCCGGCGTGGCGCCCGTCCTGCGGATGCCCCGTGCCAGCGCCAGCACGACCAGGGGCATCAGCATCAGCGGCAGGTTGCTCGGTCCGGGAATCCAGATCGCCAGCACGAAGGACAGCAGCGACATCATCGGCAGCGCGAGGCTGCGCCGGCGGATGGTCGCGACCTCCGCGCCGGTGACGTCGCCACGTAGATAGGGCGCGCGAAGCGCGCCGCGGAACAGGCGGTACTGGAGCAGGCCCCCGACGAGCAGGTTGAGGGCGTAGAACATCTCCGGGATGCGTTCGGCGGGATGGGTGCTCATCAGCGCCGACGAGAACGGCATGAAAGCGACCGCCATGAGCAGGGCGAGGTTGCGCCAGATGAGGGCCGGGTCGTAACGGTGCAGCAGCCCGAATACCCGGTGGTGCGCCGCCCACATGGCGCCCACCACGACGAAGCTGAGCACGAAGCCGAAGAAATGCGGCAGCAGCTCGGCCAGTGCATGCAGCCATGCCGCGTCGTCGTGCCCGTCCGGATGCGGCACGTGTATTTCGATCACCAGCAAGGTGATGGCGATGGCGAACACGGCGTCCGAAAAAAACGTCAGCCGCTCCAGTTGCGGCTCTTGCCCCTGCGACATGCCTGATTTTTCCCCTTGAACGTG
>CAJYHU010000030.1 GCA_913774655.1 uncultured Luteibacter sp.
GGGAAACAGGCAGGCGTCGGATTCGTTCCAGCCGTGGATCAGGCCGTGGCCCGGATCGTCCGGTGCCAGACGCAGGCTTTCGTCGTGCAGCTCACCGAGCAGGGCCACGGTGGCCTCGATCTTGCCGCGATGCCTGCGCAACAGCGCGGCATCGCCGGTGTACGCCAGGTAACGTGCCAGCAGCGACAGCGTCAGGCCGAACTGGCCGGTCTCCGCGCCGCGCATGTTGATCATGCCGTCGGGCTGCACGAAATCGGTGAAGTAACCGTCCAGCACCGCCGTGGCCTGGGCGAAGCGACCCCACTCCAGGTTGGCGTGAAGGGAGCTGGTGAAGGTGTCCTGGAAGCCGTCGTATTCGTTGCCGGCGTAATCGCGGTCGACCGCGCCGTACCTGGGGTAGGTGCCGTCCGGACGCACCACGCGCTCGCGCGCGAACGCGAAGCGCGGCATGTCGGCCCAGCCCGGGGTGCCGCCGTGCACGGCCGCCATGCCGTGCAGTTCGCCCTGCCACAGATCGTGGAAGCGCAGCAGCGCGGCATAGAACGCGGCGGCATCCGGCGGTTGACGACGGGGTGGATACGCGGGGTAACTGTGACCGTAGGCCACGTGGGTGAACCGTCCGTGCTCGACGAGCGCGGTGCGATGCCATGTCTGCACCACGAAGCGGTCGGTGGCGTCCACGTCGGCGAAGACGATGACGTCGTACCAGCGCCCCTCGTCGAGGGGTACCACCTTATGCACGGCCGGCAGCCAGCCGCCGAGCAAGCCTTCGCGGCGGCGCGCGACTTTCGCCGCGTCGTGGAGAGCCGCGAACACCTGGTCGGGATGGTAGGTGCGCGTGCTGCCCGAGGTGTACACCGGCATGGTGTCGGCACATGGCGGCGTGCCGACGAAGCTCGTCCACGGCAGGCGGCCGTAGTAGTTCTCCGGGTCCAGCTTCGACGCGACGGGAGGCGCGGCGAGGCGAACCTCGCGCTCGTCGGGCTCACCGCGGGCCAGCAGCCGGTCGGCGAGCCGGTCCGCGTCGGCCAGCGCGATCTCGGCGAGCGTCATGCCCAGATAGGGCTGCGGGGACTCGTCGTAGCTGGCTTCGGTACGCTTGCCGATCACGCAGGCCCGCGCGCCGTCGTTGAGCACGAGATCGCCATCGGGATGGGTGAGGTCCTCGCTGACGCGCCAGGGCGTCTCGGCCACGCGAAAGCCGGGCAAGTCGACATGGCCCTGGAGGTCGAGTGCCGCCATCGGCGTGCGCACCGGTGGCGGGGGCGATACGGCGGGCGATGCGATGGGCGTCGCCGTGGCGGTCACGGGACCGATGGCCATCGCGGCGCCCGTCGCGGCCATGCCCTGGAGGAAACGCCGGCGTCCCGGTGCGGTATCACTCATCGTCGTCGTCCAGGTTCAGTTCGTGGGCGTCGAGGCCGGTGGCCGCGCCCCAGTAATACACGCCGACCGACACCAGCAGCATGCAGAGCGAATCCCACGGATGCGCCAGGATGCCGATGCCGCCGAACGTGCCCAGCCAGGACACGAGCATCGCCATCAGGTAGAAGCCGATCAGCCACAGCGAGGAGCGCACCTGGCGGACCAGCCGCGGTCGGAATGCGCGATCGGGCACGCGGCAGAGCACGTAGCCTGCGAAGGCCAGCACCTGCACGCCGAGCAGCCACGATACGGTGTCCCACGTCGACCAGTAGACGAT
Organism: uncultured Luteibacter sp.; assembly: GCA_913774655.1. GTDB lineage: Bacteria > Pseudomonadota > Gammaproteobacteria > Xanthomonadales > Rhodanobacteraceae > Luteibacter > Luteibacter sahnii. Next base: position 1,703 of record CAJYHU010000030.1, read on the forward strand.
GAGCCCCGCAATGCCAAACGACGCCGGTCCGAGCAAGGCCATGCCGCGCACCCGGAACGGCCGGGGCAACGACGGGGCGCTGCGCCGGAGCGCCGCCACGGTCACCGGTGCCACGGCGTAGCTCAGCACCAGCGCCGCGGACACCACGTTGATCAAGGCCTCCCACGAGGGGAACGGCAGGGTCCAGAAGATGGACAGGGCCAGCGTGAGCCACAGCGCGGGGCGCGGAATGCCCGAACGCGCGTCGATACGGGTCAGCACAGGCATGAAACCGCCGCTGCGCGCCCAGCCGTAGATGATGCGCGGCGTGGCGTTCATGTAGATGTTGCCGGTGCCGCTGGGCGAGATCACCGCGTCGCACACCACCAGCGCCGCCAGCCAGCCGAAGCCGAGCACGATGGCGATGTCGTGATAGGGCAGCGCGAAGCGTTTGTCGATGCCGTCCCACCCGTCGGCGAGAAAGGCCGTGGGGATGCCGCCGAGGAAGGCCAGTTGCAGCAGCACGTAGATCACCGTGGAGAGCACCACCGACAGGATCAGCGCGATGGGAATCGTGCGTTGCGGGTCGCGCACCTCGCTCGCCACCGAGACGATGGGCGTGAGGCCGAGGTAGGCGAAGATGATGCCGCCGGCCGAAATCGCCGCCTCCACGCCGCCGATACCGTGCGGCATGAACCCGTGCACGCTGAAGTTAGGCGCGTGGAAATGGCAGAGCAGCACGCCGATGACGAGCAGCGGCACCACGAACTTGAAGATGCTGACCAGGTTGTTGGCCTTGGCGAAGGTTTTCACGCTGTAGTAATTCAGCACGAAGAACACCACGAGGATCGCCAGCTGCACGAACCACCCCAGCGTGCTCGCCGCGTGGCTCCCAGGCAGGTTGAGCGCGGGAAACCACGCCGCCGCGTACTGCCGGCAGGCCACGGTCTCGATCGCGATGAGGCTGGAAAACGCGATCAGCGTGATCAGGCCCATCATCGAGCCCAGCAGCGGACCGTGCGAATACTCCGGATACCGCACCGCGCCGCCGGCACGGGGCAAGGCGGCGCCGAGTTCGCAATACACCAGGCCCAACAGCAGCACGGCCGCGCCGCCGATGACCCAGGACACGATGCCCGCCGGGCCGGCGAGCGCGCTGACGTGGCTGGCCGCGAACAGCCATCCGGAGCCGAAGATGGCACCCAGGCCGATGAAGGTGAGATCGGTCAGGCTCAATTGCCTGTGGAACCTGCCCTGGATCGGCGTGGATGCGTCGGCCATGCGTTCAGTGCTCCCCGGTGTCGTAGGGCGAGGTGCCGCCCCGGGCGATGAAGGCGTCCACCTGCTGGCCCAGCACCGGTAGCGGCACCGAGCCGGTGGACAGCACGGTATCGTGGAAGGCGCGCAGGTCGAACGCCTTGCCCAGGGCTTTCTCCGCGCGGGCCCGATCGTCGCGGATCGCCATCTCGCCAAGGTAATACGACAGGGCCTGGCCGGGCCAGGCGATGTAGCGGTCGACTTCGGTATCGATCTCGTGTTCGGCCAGGGCCGTGTTGTCGCGCAGGTATTGGCGGGCCTGCTCGCGCGTCCAGTGCATCTGGTGGATGCCGGTGTCGACCACCAGCCGCGC
>CAJYHU010000031.1 GCA_913774655.1 uncultured Luteibacter sp.
GCCATAGGTCGATACGCTCCACGCCGAGGCGACGCAGGCTCATCAGCACGCACTGGCGCAGGTATTCGGGACGGCCGACCGGCTTCCAGATGTCCGGGCCATGCCGCGTCAGGCCACCCTTGGTGGCGATCACCATGCCGTCGGCGTACGGATGCAGCACCTCGCGAATGAGGTCTTCACTCACGAACGGGCCGTAACTATCCGCCGTATCGACAAAGTTGACGCCGAGCTCGGGAAGCCGACGCAGGGTGGCCAACGCCCGGTCGCGATGCTCGGGCTCGCCCCAGATGCCTTTGCCGGTGATGCGCATGGCGCCGAAGCCGAGCCGATGGACCTCGAGATCGCCACCGATCCTGAAGGTGCCGCTTGCGGATGCGTGGATGCCTGACATGGTGATGACTCCATGGTGGGTGGATAACCCCTCCGACATGGGTGCTCGCCCGACCGTTTAAAGACCGCCCGCGACTCAGAGGCGAACGGCGACCTGTTCGAGGAGTTCGTCCAGCGTCGCGCCATCCGCGGCGCGTCCCTGGAGCGCGTGCTCCAGGCGGGACAACTCGCCCGCCAGGCCGTAGGCACCGAACACGAGGGCGCTGCCGCGCATGCGGTGCGCGATGGCCCGGGCGTCGGCGGTATCCGAGGTTGCCAGCGCGTCGCGAAGCCGGTGCAGGTCGGCGAGGGATTCCTTGCGAAAGGCGACACGGGCCGAGGCCATCACCTCCGGGCGCGCGAGCGCCTCGCGAAGGGAAGCGAGGACCAGCGGTTTGCCCAACACCACGTCGACGCCGGCCTGCTCGCAGCGTTGCACGTGGTAGTCACCGGTGGTCGCGGAGATCGCGACGAAACGCGTGCGGACGCCGGGCATCGCCGACTCCTGCGCGCGCAGTTCCATCGCCACGTCGTAGCCGTGCATGTCCGGCAACTCGCAATCGAGCAGCACGGCGTCGAATCGCCCGGGCTCGAAGACGTCGATGGCGGCCTGCCCGCGATCGACCGCCACGGTGTCGAAGCCGATGTAGCGCAGCTGGGCCGCGAGGATCTGCCGGTTGGCGGGGTGGTCTTCGACCAGCAGCACCACCCCGACGGGCGCATCGGCGGTGTCCGGCGGCTCCACGGCGAGCTCGGGGGGAGGCGGGACCAGGCTGGTGGGCAGCACCACGCGCACGGTCGTGCCCGCGCCCTCGCCCGACGTGAGTTCGAGCGTGCCGCCCAGCTGGCGGACGATTTCGCGGCAGATCGGCAGGCCGAGCCCGGTGCCGCCCAGGCGCCGGGAGCGCTCGCCATGCGCCTGGGCGAACGGCTGGAAGATCGCCTTCTGCCGCTCGGGTGGAATGCCCTCCCCGGTGTCGGACACTTCGACGAACAGATGCCTGACCTCGTCGGTGGACGATTCGTCGGCGCTTTGCCAGACCGACAGCCCCACGTGACCCCGCGCCGTGAACTTGACCGCGTTGCCCACCAGGTTGTCGATCACCTGACGCACGCGGGTTTCGTCCAGCAGCAGCCACGGTAGTGGGCCCATCGGCAGGTCGAGCCGGGCTTCGACGCCGCGGGCGTCGAGGGTGAGCCGGTGCGATTCCAGCACGTCACGCAACACGCCGTAGGCGTCGCACGGCGCGAGATCGGGAATGAATCCCGCCGCCTCGCCACGGGAAAAGTCCAGGGCGCTCTTGAGCAGGCTTTGCAGGTTGCGACTGCTCGACACCGCGATGGCCAGGAGATCGCGCTGGGCCCCCTGGCCCGGCTCACGTGCCAGGAGATCGACCGACGAGGTGACCGCGTTGACCGCGTTGCGCACCTCGTGGCTCATGACGGCGAGCAGCAGGGTCTTCTGGCGTTCGCTCCGCCGCGACGCCAGCTGGGCCCGGCGCAGTTGCACCATGGCGAAAAGCAGCACGATCACCAGGGCGATGGCGAGCCCGATCTCGACCCCGTAGGACGCGAGTACCTGCGACAGCGTGGGCGGGCGCAGGTAGGCCAGCTGCAACCAGTGTTCGATGATCCGTTCGCTTTCTTTCGGGCCCACGCTGCGCAAGGCCTTTTCGATCAGGGCGATCAGCTCGGGCGCGTCGGGGCGTGCCGCCACGCGCACCGTGACCGGCAGTTCGGGCACATCGCCTGCCACCCGCAGGCTCGCCGCATAGTCACGGCGCAGGATCGGTCCGAACGAGACATCCGCTCCGATCGCCACGTCGGCGATGCCACTCTCGACCGCCACGAGTACCTGATGCAGGTCGGCCAGGGGCAGCCGGCGCACGCCGGGATGCGCGCGGGCGAGCCAGGCGTCGTAGGCACCCCCTCCCTTGTAGGCGACCTTCATGCCATCGAGGTCTCGCATGGTCAGCGCCGAGGGCCCCACGGTGCGCGCGATGATGAGTGTCCGACCTTCATAGAACGGTGCCGACAGCAGCGCCCTGCCGTCGACGTCCTTCAGCATCGCGTCGTTGGTCGACGGCAGGAGGTCGACCTGGCCGTCGAGAAACGCCTTCACCGACGCATCCCACGAGGCCGTGCGTACGGGCTGCAGCCGGATGCCCGCCTTGCGCGCGGTCAGGGACAGGTAATCGGAGACCAACGGGTTCACGCTCTCGCCGGTGATTTCCGAACCCTGCTGCGCGTCGATCGCCACGCGCACCACGGGATGCGCGACGGCCCAACGGCGCACCGCTTCGGCATCCGGCGGGGACGCCGCCGCTGCCACGCGCGTCGAACCGAGGAGAAAAACCATCACCGCCATCCTGGCGACCGTCGTGCTCACGGATGCGTACCGTCCTGACCGAGGATGTAGGGTTTGAGCCGATGCAGTTGGGCGTCGTTGGCGATATCGAGCTTGCGGTAGGCCGCGCTCTTCTGCGCGCTGATGGTCTTGACGCTGCGATCGAACTTGCGTGCGATCTCCGACACCGCCGAGCCCTGCAAAAGACAACGCACCACTTCGAGTTCCTTCGGTGACAGCAGCCCGACGCCGGGCGGCACGTCCTCGCTGACCGATGAGGAGGACACGAAAGGCTGGCCTGTCATGACCGCGTCGATGGCCCGGATGACGTCGTCCGGGTCCTGGCTTTTGGCGACGAAGCCGTCGGCGCCGGCCGACAGCAGGCCTTGCACGATGAGGCCCTCTTCATGCGCCGACACCACGAGGATCTTCAACCGTGGATGAGCTGCGCGCAGTTGCTTGACGAGCGCGACGCCGTCGACGTCGTCGCGGGACAACGAGTAGTCGATGACCGCGACGTCGACCGGCATGCTCGCGAGCAGGGCCCGGAACGGCTTGCTGTTGCCGTGGCTGCCCACCACGAGAATCGACGGCGACTTCTCGAGTTGCGCGATGAGCCCTTTCCGGACGAGCGCGTGGTCGTCCAGCAAGGCCACGCGCACTGAGCCGATGTAGGATCGCGCGGACATGAGTGGACCTGAATCGTTGAAGCGGAAAGATCAGCCATCGCCCGGATGGACGATGCGTAAAGCAACATATCGCGGGGGACTGGCGTTGTAAACGCCAAGTTCACGTTTCTCCACGCCCCGTTCAGGCGATCGCCCATCGGCCATTCGGCCAGTCGCTTAAGCGATACAGGCAGCGGCCTGGCACGTTGATACGCTTTTGCCCGCCCCTTTCCGGGGCTTGGACAGCCACCAGGGGTAACGAGCCGGCATGGACACTCTCAGCCGCGCGAACGAGGCCAGCGTGCCGACACGCGAGCCGATCGAGACAGGGCAACCCTATGTTGCCATCGAGCCATGCT
>CAJYHU010000032.1 GCA_913774655.1 uncultured Luteibacter sp.
CTCTGACTTCATGAGCCAGTACTTCATGCCGTCGCGCCCGAGCAGTCGATGAGCTCTTTCTCGGTAGCGACGTAGTCGAGCGGGATGTCCCACTCGGCCGTCTGGATCGTGTCCAGTTCCTGGAAGGCGTACCCCACGCCCACCAGCAGCGGCGTCGCGGGACGCGGCTGGCCGCGCAGGAATTCGAAGCTGCGGTCGTAATAGCCGCCGCCGAAGCCGAGGCGGTTGCCCCGGCGGTCGAAGCCGAGCAGCGGCACCAGCACGAGGTCGAGCCGGTCGGCTTCCACGACGCGCTCCGACGCCTTCGGTTCGGGAATGCCCAGGTCGTTGGTTTCGACGTCTTCGCCGGTCGTCCAGGGCGCGAAGCGCAGTCGGCGCTTGCCGGCCACCTTGGTGACGATGGGCAGGTAGAACGTCTGCCCGCGCCCGGCGAGGGGCGCGATGGCGGCGTTCAGGGGGAGTTCGCCCCCCGTGGCCCAATAGCCGGCCACGTGGGTATCGGTGAGGAATTCGGGAAGCTGTTCGAGCGAGCGGCGAAGGCCCTGGGCCGCGGCGACGCGCTCGGCGGGCTTCAGTTCACGGCGGCGCTGGACGAGGTCGGCGCGCAGTTCACGTCTCTCGGGGAGCTTTGACATGGGGTCGTTCAGCCGGGCGGCACGAGCGGGAGATCGCCGGCAAGCCGTTGTCTCCGGTGCCTCGGCGACAACGCTGACCGGCAGGGCCGGTCGGCCAGAAAAAGAGAGACGCCCTCCGCACTGCCGCTGCGTACCAAACGACCTTGATCCAAAGGATCAGGTGGGAGAGCCACGTGACTTCAAGGCTTTCCGCACGCGGCGGACATGCTCAACCATCACGTAAGGCCGACCCGGGGTCGTATGTAGGAACAAGGCAAATGTAAAGTACGCTGGCGAACAGCGCAGAGAACGCCCGGGGTTATTTTACCGACGCGTCCACGAGGCCATCAAGCTTCTTGCGCATGGCGGCGAGCCCGTCGGTCAGTGCCTGTTCCTGATTGGCCCGCTCGCCGCGGAGCGTGAGCAATTCGTGAGCGATGCTCACGGCGGCCAGCACGGCGATGCGGTCGAAGCCGGGCACCTTGGCATTGGACTTCAGCTCGCGCATCTTGCCGTCGAGAAACTGCGCGGCCGCCACCAGCCCGGCCCGTTCTTCGGGCGCGCAGGCAATGTGGAATTCGCGGTCGAGTAGGCGCAACGCCACCGGTTCGCTGGTCATGGCATTCATCAGGGCGGTATCAACCCGTGTTCTCAAGCGCCTTGAGGCGCTGGATCATGGCTTCCACACGGCTGCGCGCCTGTTCGTTGCGCGCCATGAGGCCGGCCCGTTCGTTGGCCAGTTGTTCCTGGCTGTGCCGCAGGCTGCGGTTTTCCTCGGTGAGACGACGAACGGTATCGACGAGCCGGTCGAGCGTGGCGCTCAGGGCTTCCAGTTCGGTCTTGAAGGCGTCCGGGTTCGTCATGCAGCGGACTATAACAGGGCGGCGACGCCGGGGTGCATTAGACTTCACTCCGATTTCCCCAGGAGTATGCGTCATGCCGGCCAACACCACCGTCGATCCGGAAGACATCGCCGAACTCATCGGCCGCTGCAAGCTCGCCACCTCGGTCAGCGAGTTCCATGGCTCGCTCGTGGGGTATATCAGCGCCGGCGGTTCGTTTCCCGGCGACTCGGTGCTCGACGCCCTCAAGTTCGAGCCCGACCCGGCGCCCACCGCCGATGAGCAGGCCATGCTCACCCGACTGCGCCACCAGACCGAAACCTGGCTGGCCGATACCGACCTGAGTTTCATGCCCTGGGTGCCCGACGACGAGGCCCCGCTGCGCGAGCGCGTGGAAGGGCTGGCCGACTGGACGCGCGGCTTCCTCGGCGGTTTCGGCCTGGGCGGCAGCGCGGAGGCGGCGAGGGGACTGAGCGGCGACGCGCGGGAGATCCTGCGCGACATGGCGACCATCGCTTCCACCGATGCGGAGTTCGACGACGATGCCGAGAGCGACGAGGTCTCCCTGACCGAGCTGGAGGAATACGTGCGCGTGGGCGCACTCACGCTGCACGCGGAGACCGCCCAGCGCCAGCATCCGGCCGACGGCGACACCTTGCATTGATCGGGCCAGCCGAATACGCCCGGCGCCGCCGGGAGCTCATGCGCATGGCGGGCGAGGACGCGGTGCTGATCCTCGCGGCCGCGCCGGAGCGGATGCGCAACGCCGACGCGCCGTGGCCGTATCGGCAGGATTCGGATTTCCACTACCTCACCGGCTTCGACGAGCCGGAGGCGGTGCTTGCGCTGCTCCCCGGTCGCGCCCACGGTGAGACGGTGCTGTTCTGCCGCGAGCGCGACGTGGAACGCGAGCGCTGGGACGGCGAACGCATGGGCACCGATCGCGCGGTGCGCGAACTGCGGCTCGACGATGCCTTCCCCATCGACGACATCGACGACATCCTGCCCGGGATGATCGAAGGCCGGGCCAGGGTCTACTGCCATTTCGGCCAGGAACCCGATTTCGACGCCCGCCTGCTCGCATGGATGCGCCGCCTGCGCACGGCGCGCGGTGGCGGGGTGGTGCCCAAAGACCTCGTGGCGCTAGGGCACCTGCTGCACGACCTGCGCCTGTTCAAGTCGCGCGACGAACTCGCGCTGATGCGCCGGTCGGCCGAGGTCGCCGGCGCCGCGCACCTCGCCGCGATGCGCATGGCGCGCCCCGGCGTGGCCGAATACGAGATCGAGGGCGAGATCCTCCGCACCATCCGCGGCCGCGGCGCGGTGCCGGCGTTTCCGCCCACGGTCGCCGGCGGCGCGAACGCCTGCATCATGCATTACCTGCATAACCGCGCCACCCTGCGCGACGGCGAGCTGCTGCTGATCGACGCGGGTGCGGAGGTCGACTGCTACGCGTCGGACATCACCCGCACCTTCCCGGTCGGCGGCCGCTTCAGCGACGCGCAGCGCGCGCTGTACGACATCGTGCTGGAGGCCCAGTTCGCCGCCATCGACGCCGTGCGGCCGGGACGCTCGTTCGCCGATGCGCACGACGCGGCCGTACGCGTCATCGCCACCGGCCTGTGCGCGCTGGGACTGCTTCCGGGCGATCCGGCCCGCGCGATCGCCGACGGCAGCTACAAGGCCTATTTTCCCAGCAAGACCGGCCACTGGCTCGGCCTCGACGTGCACGACGTGGGTGACTACCGCATCGACGGCGAGCCCCGCGTGCTGGAAGAAGGCATGGTGCTCACGGTCGAGCCCGGCATCTACGTGCCGCCCAACGACCGCGCCGTGGCCGAGCGCTGGCGCGGCATCGGCATCCGCATCGAGGACGACGTGGCGGTGACCCGCGGCGCCCCCGAGGTGATGACGGCGATGGTGCCGAAGAGCATCCAGGCGCTGGAGCGATAAAGGAAGGGGACGCCCCCTTCCCCGCGGACCGAGGGTCTCAGGTGCCTTCGTGTCTGGGCACCACGTCCTTGCGACGGTGGGCCTCGTCGTCCACGTGCACCTCGTACCACATCGCGTTGAGCACGGCGAAGCTGCACGCCAGGCCCAGGCCGAGAATCCAGGCGAAATACCACATGGCGTCGCTCCTTCAGTACATGCCGTGCGACTTGCGCACGTGCTCGAGGGTGATCCGGCCGCGCATCACGCGATAGACCCAGCCGGTGTAGAGGATGATGATCGGCATGAAGACCACGGTGACGCCAAGCATCAGCAGCAGCGTGCCGCGGCTCGACGACGCGTCCCATACGGTAAGGCTGGAGGCCGGGTCCAGCGCCGACGGCATCAGGAACGGGAACAGCGCCAGCCCGGCGGAGACGATGGTGCCGGCCACGCAAAGGCAGCTGAAGAAGAAGCCGCCGAAGCCTCGCCGTCCGATCGTTGCCTGCAACCCGAGCGCGCCCGCGAAGGCCACCCCCGGCGCCGCCCAGAACGCCGGATGCGTGAGGTAGCCGGCGAACCACGAGCCGCCGATCGCCACCTGCTTGGCGAGCGGGTTCGAGATGCCGTCGGTGACCACCGGCCCCGCGACCGCGTAGCCGGGCACGCCATAGGCCAGCCAGATCCCGGCGATCACAAACAAGGCCAGCCACAGCGCCGACGCGATGCGGGCGATGCGCACGGCACGGTCGGCGATGGCGTGGTCGGCCTTCATCGCGGCCCAGGAGGCGCCGTGCGCCAGCAGCATGCTCAGGCTCACCAGGCCGCTGAGCAGGGCGAAGGGGCGGAACAGGCCGAAGAAGCCGCCCTCCCAGCTCATGCGCAGGTCGCCGTCGTAGCGGAAAGGCAGGCCGAGGAAGAGGTTGCCGAAGGCCACGCCGCAGACCAGCATCACGATGACCCCGGAGACGACCAGCGCGTAGTCCCACACGGCGCGCCAGCGCGCGTCGTGCATCTTCTCGCGGAAGTTGAAGCCCACGGGCCGGAGGATGAACGCGACCAGCAGCACGAACATCGCCAGGTACAGGCCCGAGAACGAGGCGGCGTAGAGCAGTGGCCACGCGGCGAACACCGCGCCGCCGCCAAGCACGAACCACACCTGGTTGCCTTCCCAGGTAGGCTCGATCGTTTCGAGCAGGACCGACCGTTCGTGGTCGTCGCGACCGAGCACGCGCAGCAGCGCGGCCACGCCAAAATCGAAGCCGTCCATGATGGCGAAACCGCACAGCAGCACGCCGATCAATGCCCACCAGATGATGCGGAGAATCTCGTAATCGAACATGGTGCGCTCCTTCAGGCCGTCTGCGCCGTGGCGGGGATCGCGTCGGGACGCTGCGGCCACATGCCCAGGCCGTCAGGACCCTTGCGGGCGAACTTGACCATCAGGTAGCCGTCGACCACCGCCAGCGCCGTGTAGAACAGTACGAAGCCGCCGAGCGACAGCCCCACCTGACTCGCCGTGAGCGACGAGGCGCCCAGCGCGGTCGGCAGCACGCCTTCGATGGCCCACGGCTGGCGGCCGTATTCGGCGACGATCCAGCCCAGTTCGGCCGCGACCCAGGGCAGGGGCAGGCTCCACAGCGCCACGGTGAGGAAACGTCGGCCATCCAGGCGGCGCTTGCTCGCGCGCCAGAACGCGTAGGCGAACAGGGCGATGAACCACAGGCCGCAGGCCACCATCAGGCGGAAGGACCAGAACAGCACGGGCACGTTGGGGATGGTGCTGTTCGCGGCCTTCTGGATGTCGTCGGCGGTCGCCTTGCGCGGGTCGTCGATGAAGCGCTTGAGCAACAGGGCGTAGCCCATGTCCTTGTCGTGCATCGCGAGGATCGCCTTCGCCTGGGCGTCGTCGTGGTTTTCGCGCAACACGAGCATCGCATCGTAGGCCTTGATGCCGTCGCCGATGCGCACCTTGGCCTGGTCGACCAGGTCGGCGATGCCGAGGATGGGCTCATCGATCGACCGCGTGCCCATGAGGCCCATCACCCAGGGAATCCTCACCGCGGCGCGGGTGCTGTGGCTGGCCACGTCGGGCAGACCGAAAAGCGTGAACGATGCCGGGGCGGGCTCGGTGTCCCACATCGCCTCGATGGCCGCCATCTTCATCTTCTGGTTTTCCGAGACGGTGTAGCCCGACTCGTCGCCCAGCACCACCACCGACAGCGAGGCGGCCAGGCCGAAGCTGGCGGCCACCGTCATCGATCGCTTGGCGAAATCGACGTTGCGTCCGCGCAGCAGGTACCACGCGCTGATCGACAGCACGAACATCGCGCCCATGGTGTAACCGGCGCTCACCGTGTGCACGAACTTCGACTGCGCCACGGGGTTGAAGATCACGTCGCTGAAGGAGGTGACCTCCATGCGCATCGTCTGCGGATTGAAGGCGGCCCCCACCGGGTTCTGCATCCAGGCATTGGCGATCAGGATCCACAGGGCCGACAGGCTGGTGGCGAGGGCGAGGAACCAGGTGGCGATCATGTGCTTGAGCGGCGAGACCCGCTCCCAGCCGAAGAAGAACACGCCCACGAGGGTGGCTTCGAGGAAGAACGCCATCATGCCTTCGATCGCCAGCGGTGCGCCGAAGATGTCGCCGACGTAGTGAGAGTAGTAGGCCCAGTTCGTGCCGAACTGGAATTCCATGGTCACGCCGGTGGCCACGCCCATGGCGAAGTTGATGCCGAACAGCACGCCCCAGAACTGGGTCATGCGTTTCCATACCTCGCGCCGCGTCATCACGTAGACGCTTTCCATGATGGCGAGCATGAACGCGAGGCCCAGCGTGAGCGGGACGAACAGGAAGTGGTAGAGCGCGGTCAGCGCGAACTGAAGGCGCGACAGGCCGACGACATCGGGGTCGACGATCATGGCGAGGTTCCCTGGGTGGAGGCGGAGATGGGCGAGAGCATGCGGTCGACGCCCGCGGGCGAGACGTCCGCACGGGGCAGCGGCCGGATGGCCACGTACCAGATGAGCATGAGCAACGCGAGTTTGGCGACGACCAGCAGGCACAGGTCGAGGGCGAGGCGCCTGAGCGGCTTGTCGCGCCAGCGACGGGGGGATGATGCGTCGACGTCCTTCATGCGTGCGGTTCCGGCGTTGCGAACAATCGTAGCCATCGTACGCCCGGCGTTTCGTGGGCCAGCCATGACCGATTGTCGCAACGGCCTGACCGCGTATGCTGCGTGCCATCCCTGCCGCCCGGACCCTGCGCCCCGATGAGCCACGCCACGACACGTTACGCGTCCGTCGACGCCCTTCGGGGGATCACCGTGGCGGCCATGCTACTGGTCAACGATCCAGGCGACTGGAGCCATGTGTGGCCGCTCCTGGAGCACGCCGAGTGGAACGGCTGCACGTTCGCGGACCTGGTCTTTCCGCTGTTCCTCTTCATCGTCGGCGTGTCCGTGTCGCTGGCGATCGTGTCCCGCGTGGAGGCGGGCGCACCGCGCGCGCCCTTGCAGCGTGCGACGATCCGTCGCGCCCTGCGCATCGTGGGCCTGGGGCTGGCGTTGAACCTGCTGGCGTGGCTGACGATCCCCGGTGCGCACTTCCGTATTCCGGGCGTGCTGCAACGTATCGGCCTGTGCTTTGCCGTGGCCGGTACCCTGGCCATCCATGTCCGTCCGCGCACGCGCGACCTGCTCGGTGTGGGGTTGCTCGTCGTGTACGGCGGCCTGCTGCTCATGGACGGGATGGCGCCGTGGAGCAACCTGCCCAGCCGGGTCGACGCATTCGTTTTCGGCGGCACGGCCTATCAGTTCGATCCCCTGACCGGGCGAGGTCACGACCCGGAGGGATTGCTGTCGACCCTGCCGGCGCTGGCGACGGTGCTGATGGGCATGCGGGCGGGCGCGTGGCTCGCGCGTGGGCAG
>CAJYHU010000033.1 GCA_913774655.1 uncultured Luteibacter sp.
CCCTTGCCGTGCCCGATGGCACGTTCGGAGTTATCGCTGGAGGGCTTGATCTCCGGCAGCGATGAGCGCACCACCCAGATCGCCAGCACCACGAGCAGGGCGGCCATCACCATGTAGGGCATGTGCACCTTCGCGGCGAAGGCCGCGAGCAGGGCGTCTTTCTGCGCCGGGTCGGTGGTCGCGGCCACCTGGTCGCCGAAGGTGCGGATGTTGCTCATCACCACGGCGCTGAACACGAAGGGTGCCGCCGCGCCGGCGAGCTTGTTGCAGATGCCCATGAAGGCGATGCGCTGCGCGCCGCTCTCGATCGGACCGAGGATGGAGATGTACGGGTTGGACGCCGTCTGCAGCAGCGACAGGCCCGCGCCGATCACGAACAGGCCGGTGAGCGCGCCCGGGTACACGCGCATGGTCACGAACTGGCCGAACATCACCGCGCCGATCGCCATCACGAACAGGCCCAGGCCCATGCCTTTCTTCATGCCCGTTTTCTTCAGGATGAACGAAGAAGGCAGGGCGAGGAAGAAGTACGACAGGTAGAACGCCATCGGCACGAGGAACGCGTTGACGTCGTCGAGGTTGAAGGCCAGTTTGACGAAGGTGATCAGCGGGCCGTTGAGCCAGGTCACGAAGCCGAAGATGAAGAACAGGACACCGATGATGATCATCGGTACCAGGCTGGATGGGCGCGTCTGCTCGACGGCGGCCGACGTGGACGACATGGGTGTTCCCCCGGATGGTGATGCGTGACAGGCGACGGTTCGCGGACGGCGATCGGCGCGCGGTTTTGTCCCTTTATTGACTCGTGGGCTCAACGTTGTCAATGCGAACCGACCGACTCCCGCGTCCGCCTGCGCGCGATTCGCACTTTCGATGGTGCGACGCAGCAGAGCTATCGCACGCAATTCATCACGATCTAAGCGCCTCGCTTTTCCCAACCCGTTGAAATCACGAGCGTCATCGCTATTGCGGCGCATGAAGAAAATACGGCTGTCTCATCCGTTTGTCCTGTTGACAACGTTGTCATCCGGCTTCCAGACTCCGGCCGTCATCAGGGGTGTCACGGCGCGTTCGCCGCGACGACAACGAGCCGGTCATAAGGGAGCCATACGTGGGCGAGTCGGCCAAACAGCGTGAGATCGCGCATGCAGCCCGGGCGGAGGCGTTTCTCTCCGCCGACGTGGGCGGCACGCACGCCCGCATCGGCCTGGTGCGACGCGCGGGCGACGGCATCGAGGTGCTGCGCTACGAGCGTTATGCCTGCGCGCAGTGGCCGAGCCTCACCGCCGTGCTCAGCGACTTCATGACCCGGCTTGAAGACGATGTCCTCGTGCGGCATTGCGCGGTCGCCTCCGCCGGCTACGTGCTCGGCGACGCGGTGGTCAACGAGAACCTGCCCTGGCCGGTCTCCATCGGCGAGATCCGCGACACGCTGGGGCTCGCCGGCCTGGCCGTCGTCAACGATTTCGAGGCGGTGGCCTACGCGTGCCAGTTCCTTCAGGTGCACGAGACGCAGCCGATCGTCGCGACCGCCGCGGTGCCGGCCAATGGTCCCGTGCTGGTGATGGGGCCGGGCACCGGGCTGGGTTCGGCGGTGCTGCTGCCGGGCAAGCCGCACGCCACGGTGTTGCCGACCGAGGCGGGCCAGATCTGCCTCGCGCCGGGCAACGAGCGCGAGGCGGCGATCCTGCGCGAACTCGCGCGGGACCGCGACTATGTGCCTTACGAGGCGGCGCTGTCGGGCCCGGGACTGGTCAACCTCTATCGCGCCATTTCGACGCTGCGCGGTACGCCGGCGACGCTGGCCGAGCCGGCGGACGTCACCCGGGTGGCGCTGGACGGAAGCGATCCGGCCGCCGTCGAGGCACTGGACGTCTTCTGCGGGCTGCTCGGTAGTTTCGTCGGCGACCTCGCCCTGCTCTACGGCGCGCGCGGCGGCGTGTACCTCGCGGGCGGCATCCTGCCGCGGATCCGCGAACGCCTGCTCGCCAGCAGTTTCGCCACCCGGTTTTTCAACAAGGGCGTCATGCGCGCCTTTCTCCAGCAAGTACCGGTACGTCTGATGGACCACGGACAGTGGGGAGTGATCGGTGCCGCCGGTCTGTACCTGCACGGTTCGACCGCTCATTGAAGAGCGGGAAAGGAACGCGTCTCGCGTTACGAAGCCAACCACCCATCCTCTGAGGGGAGGACACCATGTCGCATCGCAGGAACCTGCTCACGGCGAGCATCATCGCCGGATTGTGCTGTATCGCTGGAGGGGCCGTCGCCCAGGACGCCGCGCCCCAGGGCCGCACGCCCACCGCCCAGGAAAAGGCCGACGCGCAGAAGGCGGCCCAGCTCGAGGGCGTGACCGTCACCGGCATCCGCGCCAGTCTTGAGAAGTCGCTCGACACCAAGCGCAACGCCGACGCGGTGGTCGAGGCGGTCACCGCCGAGGACATCGGCAAGTTCCCGAACACCAACGTGGCCGAAGCCATGACCCAGGTGCCCGGCGTGGTGATCGATCGCCAGTTCGGTCAGGGTGACCGCGTGTCGATCGACGGTACCGACCCGAGCCTCAACCTTACCTTCCTCAACGGCCAGCCGATCTCGCAGACGCCGTGGCAGTACGGTGCGCAGCCCAATCGCGGCTTCGACTTCACCATGCTGGCGCCGGAAATCATCGGCCGCCTCGAAGTGTTCAAGTCGCCCGAAGCACGCCTGCCCGAAGGCAGCCTCGGCGGCACAGTGATGCTGCACACGCTGCAGCCGCTCGACCTGCCCGCCAACACCGTGCGCGGCAGCTTCGGCCTGAACTACAACGACCAGGCCCGGCCGGGCACCCGTCCCAGCGCCTCGGTGCTGTACAGCTGGAAGAACACCGCCAACACGTTCGGCATGATCGCTTCGGTGCAGCACTACGAGGAAAAGATCGACCGCCAGGGCCTGGAGATCTTCAGCTACAGTCCGGTATCGAAGTGGGCCGCGAGCCCCGCCGTCGCCGCCGGCATCGCCAACGGCACGCTCGACCCGAACGCCAAGGTGCCCGACGAGGTCAACTCGGCGTGGTTCCAGCAGAAGCGCAAGCGCGACACGGCGACGCTCGGTTTCCAGATCCACCCGACCAACGACTGGGACATCGACGTCAACTCGCTGTTCATCCGCGAGAACTTCGACAACTGGAACCAGTCGCTGTATCCGTTCACCGGTTCGTCCGGCACGCTGGGCAACGTAACCAGCTTCACCCCCGGCCCGAACGGCGTGATCACCGGCGGCCACGTGTGCGGCAACGACAACCCGGGATGCCCCGCCATCGCGCAGGGCACGTTCGACAGCAACATCCGCAAGTCGGTGGTGCGCACCTCGGCGTTCGACCTGAAGTCGACCTATCGCGGCGAAGGCTGGACCCTCGGCGGCGCGGCCGGCTACAGCAAGGCGAGCAACGACAACATCTCCCAGGCGGTGATGGAGCCGGTGTATGCCGGCGGCTACACCTGGGACATCCGCCACGGCTTCAACTTCGACAGCCCGCAGGCGGCCCGCGACCCGGCCAACTGGCACATGGGCGATACCCCGGGGCTCGGCGGCTGGCCCGGCAACTACGGCGACTACAACGCGCATTCGCGTGACGGTTACGCCCAGCTCGATTTCAGCAAGGACTTCGACAGCTTCTTCAACCAGCTGCTCGTCGGGTACCGCTGGAACCGCCACGAGGAGTCGATGGCGGCGCACGTCTACGGCCCCAACAGCCCGATCTCGCTCGCCGACCTGGGCACCTCCGGGTATACCGACCTCAACGGTATCGGTTTGTGGGACGGCGCGGCCAGCCACATCATGCCCAACCCCGACGCGCAGTACGCGTGGGTGCGTTCGACCAACGGCGGCAATGAAGATCCGGGCACGTTCCTCAACGGCACCTACAAGATCGTCGAGAAGACCAACGCCGCCTACGCCCAGCTGAACTTCGCCGGTGGCGACTGGCACGGCAACGTCGGCATCCGTTACGTCGACACCAAGACCGACGGCTTCGGCTACAACTACCTGGGCGCGCCCGTGCTGCCTGCCCCGGCCGGCTCGTACGTGAAGTCGTCGCAGACCGCGAAGAACTGGTTGCCCTCGCTCAACGTCGCCTACGACGTCACCGAGGACGTGATCCTGCGTTTCGCCGCGGCCAAGGTGATCGCACGCGCGCCGTACAACATGCAGGTCAACAACCTGTTCCTCAACGACACCGTGCTCACCGGTGCCGGCGGCAACGCCAACATCAAGCCGTACCAGTCGAAGAACTTCTCGCTGTCGGCCGAGTGGTATTTCGCGCCGCAGTCGTATGTCGCCCTGACCGGCTTCTACAAGAAGGTCGACGACTACGTGTTCATGGACGTGGTCCAGGAGCGCCACTTCAACTCGGCCACCTCGACCGACCCGACCACCTTCGCCAGCCAGCTCGCGGCGGGCCTGTGCACGCCGGACGGCTTCTGCACGTACGACGTGAGCCGGCCGGAGAACGTCGGTTCGGGCAAGATCCGCGGCGGCAGCCTGAGCTACCAGCAGGCCTTCGGCGACACCGGCTTCGGTGTCACGGCGAACTACACCTACGCCAAGGGCACGCTCGATGCCGGCGGCGCGCTGCCGTACAACTCCAAGAACGCGGTGTCGCTGAGCCCCTACTACGAGATGGGTCCGTTCAGCGCGCGCATCACCTACAACTGGCGCAGCAAGTACCTCGCGGGCGGTTACGTCGCCGGTGCGCCGCCGGCGACCACCGAGGACTACGCCGATCTCGGCGCCACGTTGGGCTACAAACTCAACGACAAGGTCTCGTTCACCCTTTCGGGCATGAACCTGACCAACGAGGAATACAAGCAGTACATCGGCACCACCTCGCTGCCGGTGGCCCGTTACACCACGGGCCGTCGCTACCTGGCCTCGGTGCACTTCGACCTTTGATCGCGACGCACGGCAGGCCAGGGACGGCCGCCGCACACCCCTCGACGCTTCATTCCCCTCGGGCCCGACGATGTTCTTTCCGGGCCCGTTTTTTTGCCTGCGGCGCGGCGGCCGATCCGGCACTTTACGGACGCCGCCTCAGCGCTTACGGTTCACGCTTTACGCTTCCCGGACCCGTCGATGCGCCGTCACCTTCTTTCGCTCCTCGCCCTCGGCCTCACCGCCTGCGCGAGCCAGGCCCCGAAGCAGGCCGGCGGGCCCATCGACACCACGCCGTTGTCGTTGATCCCGATGCCCGCGCAGCTCACACGCGTGCCGGGCCATGTCCGCATCGATGCGAAGACGCCGATCGTGGTGGCCCCGGGCGATGCCGCCGCCAGGCGCGTCGCCGCGCAGTTGCAGGGCTGGATTCGCCTCGCCCGCGGCTTCGCGCCGTCGATCGTCGAAGGCAAGCCCGGCCAGGGCATCACGCTGCTGACAACCTCGTCGGTGAAGGGCCATGAGGCCTACACGCTCGACGTCGACGGAAAGGGGGTGCGCATCGCCGCCAACGACGAGACGGGCCTGTTCTACGGCGCGGTGACCTACTGGCAGCTGTTGACCGATCCGGCCTCCCAGAACGGCGTACCCGGCGTGCATATCGTCGACGCGCCGCGCTTCGCGTGGCGCGGGTTGATGCTGGATTCCAGCCGGCACTTCCAGTCGGTGCACGAGATCGAAAACCTCATCGACCAGATGGCGATGCACAAGCTCAACGTCTTCCACTGGCACCTCACCGATGACCAGGGCTGGCGTCTGCAGATCGATAAGTACCCCAAACTCACCCAGGTCGGGTCGTGCCGCACGGCCGTGGGCGTGGATCGCGCCAGCGGCGACACCTACTGCGGGTTCTACACCAAGGACGACGCGAAGCAGATCGTCGCCTACGCCGCCGAGCGCCACATCACCGTCGTGCCCGAAATCGAGATGCCGGGCCACGCGCAGGCGGCGGTGGCGTCCTACCCCGCCTACGGCGCGAGCAAGGTGCGTCTGGCGGTGTCGTCGGACTGGGGCGTGAACACCGCCCTCTACAACACCGACGACGCCACCTTCGTGTTCCTGCAGGACGTGCTCGACGAAGTGATGGCGATCTTCCCGTCGCCCTACATCCATGTCGGCGGCGACGAGGCGGCCAAGGACGAATGGGTGCGTTCGCGCGCTGTGCAGGCGCGCATGAAGTCGTTGGGCATCACCGACGAAGAGAAGATGCAAGGCTGGTTCATCGCCCGCATCGGCGATTACCTCGACCAGCACGGCCGTCGCCTGATCGGCTGGGACGAGATCCTCGACGGCAAGGTGCCGGCCAGCGCCACCGTGATGTCGTGGCGTGGCACCGACGGGGCGATCAGGGCGGCCAACGCGGGGCACGACGTGGTGCTGGCGCCCTCGCCCACCCTCTACCTCGACCGCCTGCAATCCAACCTGCCGGACGAGCCGCCGGGCCGGCCGTCGTCCGAGACGCTCAAGACGGTGTACGACTTCGATCCCGTGCCCCCGGGTATCGCCGCCGACAAGGCGAGCCACGTGCTCGGTGCGGAGGCGACGGTTTTCACCGAACACATGCAGGACTGGTATCGCATCCAGCACGCGGTGTTTCCGCGCATCGCGGCGCTCGCCGAGCGCACCTGGTCGCCGCGCGCCGACTGGAACGGTTTCGTCGCACGCTTGCCGGTCGAGATGGCGCGCTACCGTTCGGCGGGCATCGTGCCCGCGGACAGCGCCTTCGCGGTGGCGATCGCGGTCGCGCCCCAAGGCAAGGACGCCGCGCGGGTCACGCTGTCGAACCAGACCGGCTACGGTACGCTGCGCTACACCACCGACGGCAGCACGCCGACGCCTCAGTCGGCGGCCTACACCGGGCCGTTCGACGTCAGCCTGCCGACCACGGTCAAGGCCAACGCGTTCGACGCGGGCTTTGGCCTGGCGGGCGTGCGCGAATCGACGATCGACGCCACGTCGTTGCTGCACCGTTCCGCGGTCCAACTGCAGACCTGCACCGATGATCTGCCGTTACGCATTGAAGCGCCGGAGATGGTGGGCGGGGTGCGTCCGCTCTACCAGGCCGACATCATGAACACGTGCTGGATCTGGAAAAGCGTGCCCCTGGATGGTCTCTACGGTGCGGCGATCACGGTGGATCGCCTGCCGTACAACTACGCGTTGTGGACGAGTGCGAAGAACATCGTCGCGCGCCGCGCGCGTTCGCGTGCGGGCGAGATCGAGATCCATCAGGACACCTGCGACGGACCGAAGCTCGCCACGCTCGACCTGGGCAAGGCGCACGACGGCCGCGCCACCTTGCAGGGCGTGTTGCCCAAGCGCGAAGGCACGCACGACCTGTGCTTCGTGATCACCGGCAAACCGGGGCCGAAACAGATGTGGGTCATCGGCGATATCCAGTTGCGCTGAGGCGAGCACGCATCGGCGATACGATCGCTCTCACGCGCGGTCGACATCGTGTCCTACGGAAGGGGCGCCAGCCGTCCCGCGCATGACCACACCCGTGGCCTCACTCGCGCGTGCCACGCTCCACGACGGGCGAACGCATGTCCGCCCGCCGCTGCAACGCCGACAGCACCTCGCGTTCTTCCGACGCCGCCAGCGCCATCATCGGCACGAACTTGCCCGCCACCATCGCGGCCAGCGGCATCCCGTCGCGGATCGCGATACGCGAGCCCAGCACCGCGGGCACTTTCGTCCCCGCGACGATCGTCCCGACGAGGTTGAGCGGGTCGGTGCCGGCGATGCACACGATCTCCCCGTCGTGTTCCCGGTGGCGGATCTGCCGGAGCGCACCCAGCGCGTCGGGTAACGCGAACTGCTCGCCCACCCACCCGTCGACGAAGCGCCCGCCACGGATCTCGCCACGCGCCTCCAGCCGGTGGTAAACGCGCCGCAAATCGCGCCACGGCGGCAGCCACGCCGCCTCGCGCTCGAGAATGCGCCAGCCCACCACGCCGTAGCGACGCAACAGCGTGCGCGCGATGTGCTCCAGGCCCTCCGCATCGGTGCGCTCGTCGCGCGGGCGCCGCGCCAGCGCCCAGCGCCCGGCATCCTCGATGCCGTTGAGCATGTGTCGCTGCATGCGGCGATGCCGTCCGCTGTTGCGTCGCGCCGCCGGCAGCAGCAACGCGCGCAGGCCGGCGAAGCTGTCCGCCGTGATCCGTCCCGCGGCGACGAGTTCGCCGAGCGCGTCCTCCAACTCGGCCCGCAGCAAGCGGGTGATCGTCGCCAGTTCGTCGAAGAACAGCGCGCCCTCGTCACGCAGCGCATCGGCCACCGCCTGCGCACGCGACGAAAGCGCGACCTCCGGGTCCGCCGCCGGTGCCGCGGCGGACCATACCGGCAACTGCCGGCGGGGCAATAGCACGATCGGCGTCGCGCGCACCGGGCCGCCCGTGCCGGCGCCCGGCCGCAGCCGACTCCAGACCACCCGGCCGGCACGGCACAGGTCATCCAGCCAGCCGATCCCGTAGTCGCCCACGCGCGACGGCAGGAGTTCCGCTTCCCAGGCCCCGGCGGCCGCCTCGAATCCCTCCAGTTGGGCGATGACCCCCGCCAGCGCGTCCGGGCCGGACACCCGCGTCGCGCGGCTCACGTGCTGCCAGTCGAGCAGGAAACGCAGGAAGTCGCGCGGCGCGACGGGTTCGATCTCACGGCGCAGGCGGCCGATGGTGTAGCGGTGGATGCGCGCCAGCAGATGGCGCTCGCACCACTCCACGTCGGTGGTTCCCGGCGTGAACGGGCCGCGCATCACGTAGCCCTCGGTCTCCAGCGCCACCAGGGCGAGATCGATATCCAGCGCCGTCACGCCGAGTGTCGCGGCCAACGTCTGTGCCGGCACCGGGCCAAGCCCGCCCAGGCGCCCGCGAACGATGTCGACGAGCGCGCTCTCGCGCGTCCACGCCTGCGCCGCGTAACCGGGCGGCGCGGCGATCGCCGGATGCATCGAGGCGCCGTCGTGGATGGCCTGCCACGCGGGCAGGCGCTCCGCCGGGATCCACAGCGATGTCCCGCCCTGCGTCCATAGCGTGGCGCGCGCGTCCTTCGCCAGCGCGCGCAGCCACCCGGCCCACCCGGCTTCGGCCTGCGCTTCGTCTGGCG
>CAJYHU010000034.1 GCA_913774655.1 uncultured Luteibacter sp.
AGCGCTTCCATGTCGTTCTTCATTTCGACACGGCTGGGCGGAGCGACCTTGTAGTTCTGCACCATCACCGGGCCCGGGTTGGCCTTCAGCCAATCGACGCACTGGCGGATGATGCGGTTGGACTGGCGCATTTCTTCCACGCGCACGAGGTAACGGTCGTAGCAATCGCCATTGACGCCGACGGGGATGTCGAAGTCCATTTTGTCGTACATGGCGTAGGGCTGCTTCTTGCGCAGATCCCACGCGATACCCGAGCCGCGCAGCATCGCGCCGGTCATGCCCCAACCCTGAGCGCGCTCGGGATCGACCACGCCGATGCCGACGGTGCGCTGTTTCCAGATGCGGTTGTTGGTCAGCAGCGACTCGTACTCGTCGACGCGGGCCGGGAAATCGTTGGTGAACTCGGTGAGGTAGTCGAGCATCGATCCCTCGCGCCACGCGTTGAGGCGCTTGAGGTCGCCGCCCTTGTGCCACGGCGATTCGCGGTACTTGGACATCTGCTCGGGGAGATCGCGATAGACACCACCGGGGCGGTAGTACGCGGCATGCATGCGCGCGCCCGAGACCGCCTCGTAGACGTCCATCAGCTCTTCGCGCTCACGGAACGCATAGAGGAACACCGCCATCGCGCCCAGGTCGAGCGCGTTGGAACCGACCCACATCAGGTGGTTCAGGATGCGGGTGATCTCGTCGAACATCGTGCGGATGTACTGCGCGCGCACCGGCGCCTCGATCCCCATGAGGTTCTCGATGGCGCGCACGTAGGCGTGCTCGTTGCACATCATCGACACGTAGTCGAGGCGGTCCATGTAGCCGATGGACTGGTTGAACGGCTTGGACTCGGCCAGCTTCTCGGTACCGCGATGGAGCAGGCCGATGTGCGGGTCGGCACGGACGACCGTTTCACCGTCCATCTCCAGCACCAGGCGCAGCACGCCGTGCGCGGCCGGATGCTGCGGGCCGAAGTTCATCGTGTAATTGCGGATTTCTTCCACGGCTTAATTCTCCCGCCAGTTGTCGGCGGCTTCCGCCCTGGCCTGATCGAGGTCGGCGTCGTTGCGGATCGTGCGCGGCACCAGCACGCGCGGCTCGATCGAAACCGGTTCGTACACCACGCGCTTCTGTTCGGGGTCGTAGCGGACTTCGACGTTGCCGATGAGGGGGAAATCCTTGCGGAACGGATGCCCCACGAAGCCGTAGTCGGTGAGGATGCGGCGCAGGTCGGGATGACCTTCGAAGATGATCCCGTAGAGATCGAACGCCTCGCGCTCGAACCAGTCGGCACCCGGCCACACCGAGGTGACCGAGGCCACCACCGGGAAATGCTCGTCGTCGCAGAACACGCGCACGCGGATGCGCTGGTTCAGTTCGATCGACAGCAGGTGATAGACCACGGCGAAACGCCGGGCCTGCTCGACCTGACGCGGACGCTCTTCCCAGGTGAAACGGCCGACGGCCTGGGCCTCGACGCCTCGCGAGAAGCTTTCGCCCTGCGCGGTATCGGTGTCCCACTCGACCTTGCCGTAACCCATGTAATCGACGCCGCAGGCATCGATGAAAACGGTGAAGCGGAAGCCCGCCTCGTCACGCAGCGCGAGCGCCACTGACGAGAGGTCGCGCGCGGCGACCTCGGCGGTGACTTCGTTGCGGTCGACCTTCACGGTCAGCATGTCGCCGAAGCGCGCGGCGAGGCGTTCGACCAGCGAGGTCTCGTTGTTAACGCTCATGAGGCAGCCCTTAGCGCGCGATCGTGTGGGTACGGCGGATCTTCTTCTGCAGCTGCAGGATCCCGTGGATCAGCGCTTCCGCCGTCGGCGGGCAACCCGGCACGTAGATGTCGACCGGCACGATGCGGTCGCAGCCGCGCACGACCGAATAGGAATAGTGGTAGTAGCCACCACCGTTCGCGCACGAGCCCATCGAGATGACCCACTTCGGCTCGGGCATCTGGTCGTAGACCTTGCGCAGCGCGGGGGCCATCTTGTTGACCAGCGTGCCGGCCACGATCATCACGTCGGACTGACGGGGGCTCGGGCGGAACACGACGCCGAAGCGGTCCAGGTCCAGGCGCGCCGCGCCCGCGTGCATCATTTCGACGGCGCAACAGGCCAGGCCGAAGGTCATCGGCCACATCGAGCCGGTGCGGGCCCAGTTCATCAGGGAGTCGACGCTGGTGACGCCGAAGCCGCGCTGCGGCATCGGGGCGTCGCCGGTCGGGCGGATGATGTCGTCGACGAGGTTCAGCGGCTCCGGGTTGTGCATCACCCGGTCGATGGTGGTCATCACTCCCATTCGAGTGCTCCCTTCTTCCAGACGTAAGCGAAACCGACCACGAGCAGCGCGAGGAACAGCGCCATCTCGATCAGCGCGATGGCGCCGATCTTGTCGAACACCACTGCCCACGGAAACAGGAAGGCGATTTCGAGGTCGAAGATGATGAAGAGGATGGCGATGAGGTAGTAGCGCACGTCGAACTTCATGCGCGCGTCCTCGAAGGCCTCGAAACCGCACTCGTAGGGCGAGAGTTTTTCGGCGTCGGGGCGGCGCGGACCGGCGAGCATGCCGAGCACCATGAGCACGATGCCTAG
>CAJYHU010000035.1 GCA_913774655.1 uncultured Luteibacter sp.
ATCGCCGACGGCGACGCCTGGGAATGGAAGGAACAGCGCCTGTCGATGATCGACCGCGCATGGCGTGCGGTGAGCCGCCACCTGCGTCGCGATCCGGGCGTCGGCCATGACGATCGCCAGAAGGGACACGGATGATCACGCCCAGCGAACAACGCCGCGCGCCGCGCAAGCAGGTAACCTCCCCGATGCCGGTCACCGACGTGATGCACGACCGCGTCATCGGCCAGCTGGGCAATCTGTCGGTGGGCGGACTGCTGCTGATCGGGCCCGGCGCGCCCACGCCGGGCCTCGTGCGGCAGGTGAGTTTCGCGCTGCCCGACGGCGAGCGGGCGCATCGCGTCACGCTGGGCATCCAGGAACAATGGCACGAACCGGCCGCCACGGCGGGTCAGTTCTGGAGCGGCTACCGCATCGTCGCGGCCAGCGACGACGACCTGCGCCGCATCGACGAGTGGGTCGGGCCCCAGCCCGACTGAACGGAGACCATCGAGCATGCTTTACTACCGACCGCGCGGGGGCTCACCATCGCGTCTCATGAGCGACGCCACCACGATCCTGGTCGACTCCCGCCTCGAGCGCGACGACGCCGCAGCCGCCGCCACGGCGCTCTACCTGCGCCTGGTCGGCGACGGCACCATCGCCGCGCAGGTGCACGGGACCGAGCCGCGATTCCGCGTGGTCGACGAGCGGCTGCGCGAGCAGACCGGCATCCTCGCCATCGGCCTGCACGCCAGCGGCCATCGCTGGGTGGCCGGTCCCGAGGAGTCGCACCTGGTCGAGGGCGGGCCGGACAACGGCATCTTCTGTCGCTACGACAGCGGGTTTACCGTGCGCTGCCCCGAATGCCACGTCGATCTCTCGCCGGGCGACGACGGTTCGGACGCGCTGGAAGAAGCCCTGACCGTCTGGTGCGACGCGCCCGATTCCGCCTACGTGGCCTGCCCGGCCTGCGCGCACTGGACACCCTTGTCGCAGTGGCGCTCGCCGGCGCACGACTTTGCGGTGGGGCATTTCGCGATCACGCTCTACGGATCGCACCTGCACAGCCTCACCGGCGGTGGCGATCACCAGGCGACGCTGCTGCGCCACCGGATGGGCGATCTGGCGGCGGACTACACGGTGGTGTTCGCCCGCGCGTGAAGGGCACCGGGGTTGGCGGGGGACGCGCTTGGGCGCACCATTGGCGTTTGCCCGCATCCCCCGACTCCGGAGAACGCCGATGAACGACGCGCTGGCCGCACTCTATCCGCAGCACCTCGCCACCCTGCGCGAGCGCGCCGACACCGCCCTGGCGCGCGGCGGCTTCGACCACCTCGTCGTGCCGGCCGGTCGTCCGATCACGAAGTTTCTCGACGACATGGACTACCCCTTCGTCGTCAACCCGCATTTCAAGCATTGGTTGCCGTTGACGGACGCGCCAGGCAGCTGGCTGGTCTACACGCCGGGCGAAAAGCCCAAGCTGGTGTTTCTCCAGCCGCGCGATTACTGGCACGTGGTGCCCGAGGCGCCGTCGGGCTACTGGGTGGAACACGTCGACATCGTCGTGGTGCGCAAGGCGGAGGACGCCATCGCCGAGCTGCCCGCGATGCTGTCGCGCTGCGCGATCATCGGCGACGCCTCGTGCGATTCCGCCGCGGTGTGCGCGAACAACCCGCCGCTGGTGGTGGATCACCTGCACTACCACCGCGCTTACAAGACGCCTTACGAACTCGAACTCATGCGCGAGGCGAGCCGTCTCGGGGCGCGCGGCCATCGCGCGGCGGAAAACGCCTTTCGCGAAGGCGCCAGCGAACTGGGCATCCACCAGGCGTACCTCGCCGCCGTGGGACAGATCGACGCCGAGCTACCCTATCCGAGCATCGTATGCCTCAACGATCACGGCGCGGTGCTGCACTACACGCACTTCGACCGCACGCCGCCGGCGCGCAGCCTGTCGTTCCTGATCGACGCGGGCGCGAGCGCATCGGGGTACGCCAGCGACATCACGCGCACCTACGCGGCGCGGGGGGAGACCGAATTCCAGTCGCTGGTCGATGCGATGGACGCGGCGGAACGATCGTTCGCGGCGAAGGTGCGCGCGGGGCAGAGCTACCCGGAACTGCACGTGCATGCCCACCACGTGTTGGCCGGGGTGCTGCGCGAACACGGCTTCATCCGCATGAGCGCGGAGAGCGCCGTGGAGTCGGGTGTCACGTCGGCCTTCTTCCCGCACGGGCTGGGCCACGGCATCGGCATGCAGGTGCATGACGTGGGCGGGTTCCAGGCCTCGGAAACCGGCGGCACCATCGCCAGGCCGCAAGGCCATCCGTACCTGCGCCTCACTCGCGAACTGGAAGCGGGCATGGTGGTCACCATCGAGCCGGGTCTGTACTTCATCGACATGCTGCTGGCGGAATTGAAGGACAAGCCGTTCGCGAACGACATCGACTGGGCGAAGATCGATCGTTTCCGTCCGTACGGCGGCATTCGCATCGAGGACGACGTGGTCTGCACCGCGGACGAGCCGGAGAACCTGACACGCGATGCGTTCGCGGCGCTGGGCTTAGACTGGCACGGCCTCGACAACGGTGCGCCGGGGCGACGCCCCACCCGTCGGCCCGGCGCAGGCCGGGACCCACCGCGATGCGTTCGGTGGACCTAGACCTTGAGATAGATCCGCCGCCGGTCCATCCAGCGCACCACGCCCCACCACACCGCCACGAACGCCACGCCCCACGCCGCCGAGGGCACGTAGGGGCCGAACAACGGCGTCATCCACGAGGCGAAAGCGACGCGATACAGCGCGCCCCACGCCCCCAGCGCGATCATCAGGCAGACCATCAGCCCCGAGCCCGCATAGGCCGCGATCGCATTGACCCCGAACGCGCGACCAAACGGTGGCCAGCCGCGGCGATCCACGAGGGTGTGCGCCAGCGCCAGCAGGGCGAACGACCAGCCCCCGGTCCACAACGCGTAGCTCGGCGTCCAGAGGTTCTTGTTGAACGGCCACAGCCCCTGCGCCAGCCCGCCCGCGACCAGGAGCACGAGCGCCCCGACCCAGAGGTGACGGACCTGCCCACGCGCGAGCCACGAGATCGGAAGAGCA
>CAJYHU010000036.1 GCA_913774655.1 uncultured Luteibacter sp.
TAGCGTGTCCCTGGACATGGCGTTCCATGCGCAACTGCCCAAGGTGGTGGTGCGCACCGGCCACGTCGGCGACTTCAACCTCGTCGCCCAGTGGTTTCCGAAGATCGGCGTACTCGAGCTACCGGGCGAGCGCGGCGCCACGCAGCCACGCTGGAACGTGCACGCGTTCCATTTCAACAGCGAGTTCTACGCGGACTTCGGCGACTACGACGTCCGCCTGAGCGTGCCGAAGGATTACGTGGTGGCCGCCGTGGGCGAGCAGCAGGGGCCACCGGTGATCGAGGGTGCGGAGGCCACCTGGCATTTCGCGCAGGGCGACGTGCACGACTTCGCGTGGATGGCCGCGCCCGGTTATCTCGCCCGAGAAACCACCTGGTCGGGACCGGGCAGCCCGCCGGTGAAGGTCAAGGTGGTCTATCCGCCGGACTATGCCCACGTCGCGGGGCCCGTGCTGAAGGCCGCCACCGATTCGCTGACCTGGTTTTCGGACACGCTCGGCCCGTACCCGTATCGCACCGTGACCGCCGTGGTGCCGCCGTTCAACGCCGACGAAGCCGGCGGCATGGAATACCCCACGTTCTTTACGGTGGATCACGCGCGGCGGGTCGACGCCGGGACGCTGGACCAGTACCTGATCGACTTCGTGACCATCCACGAGTTCGGCCATGGCTACTTCTACGGGCTGCTCGCCTCGAACGAGTTCGAGGAGCCGATGCTCGACGAAGGGCTCAACGAGTTCTGGGACGACCGCATGCTCCGCGCGCGCGACCAGCGCGTCCATCTCACCCGGCGTGGATGGCGCCTCTTTGGCATCGATCCGGCCGTGGACGTGTTCTCGATCGAGCGCATGGGCGCCGCGCTCGGGGCGCCGGCCGATCCGCTGGGCCAGAACGCGTGGGACCGCCTGTCGAGCGACGGCTACGGCACGGTGTATTCGCGCACGGCCACCGCGATGCACGACCTGGAGGCGCGGCTGGGCAAGCCCGTGCTGGAGAAAGCGTTCCGGCAGTACTACGCGACATGGCACTTCCGTCATCCGGCCATCGGCGACCTCCAGCAGGTGCTGTCCGATGTCTCGGGACAACCCGCCGTGGTCGCGGATGTGTTCGACAAATACGTTTACGGCACGGCGCGCATCGACGACCGCGTGACAGGTATCGACAGCGTCGAAGTGCTGCCGCTCGCTGGATCGTCCGTGCGCGACGGCGAGCGGATCGATATCGGCCAGGACGTCAATGACGCGGCCATCGCGCGACAGCGCGAGGCGTGGGCGCGTGCGCATCCCAACGCGAAGGAGGGTACCGGTCCGTTCCCTTGGCGCACCACGGTAACGGTCTGGCGCGACGGCGCGAGCGTGCCGCAGATACTCAGGGTGACGTTCGCCGACGGCTCGACGGACACCGTGCCCTGGAACGACGACCGGCGCTGGGCACGCTTCACCTTGACCCGCGGCGTGCAAGGCGTGTCGGCCGAGCTCGACCCGCAAGGGGCGGTGCTGCTGGATGCGAACAAGCTCAACGACAGCCGCACCGTCGAACCGAACCACGCCGCGTCCACGCGCTGGAGCGCCGATATCGCCGCCCTGTTGCAGGGCCTCTACACCTGGCTGGGAACGCTATGAACACACGCACGTCACGCTCGGCGGTCGCCGCGCTCGTCCAGGGCGCCATCGCCGCGATGCAATGGCGCCTGTGGCTGCTCTGGGTGCTCATCAGCCTGCTGCCGACCCTGCTCGTCGCGTTGCCGCTATGGACCACGCTCGACGGACTGCTCGGTTATTCGGTGCACGCCGACGCCTGGGCATCGCACCTGGACGGGTGGATGATGGCCGACGTGACCCAGGCACTCGGCGGCAGCGACTGGCTCACGCCCACGGTCGCCGCCGGGGCGTTGCTGACGTTGCTGTTGTCGCCGTTCCTGGCGGCTATGGCGGTCAGTGCCGGTCGCGCGGGTAGGGCGCTCGGCTTCGGCGCCTTGTTGCAGGGGGGCGCGGCCGACTACGGGCGCCTGCTCCGGCTCTACGTACCGGCACTCCTGCCTTACGGGCTCGTCGTGCTCGCGGGCAGGGCGGTGATGCCGATGGCCGACCGACACGTAGAGAGCGCGTTGTCGCAAGGCCGAGCCGACCTCTACCACGACGCGGCGCTTGCGCTGGTGGTGCTGTGCTTCGTGATCGCGCAGGCGATCGTCGAATCAGCCCGCGCCCAGTTCATCGCCGACCCGACCCTGCGATCGGCGCTGCGCGCGTTCGGACGGGGCGTCGTGCAGTTCGTCCGGCGACCGTTCGCCTGCCTCGGTATCTACCTTGTGATCACGCTGTTCGGCGGAGGGCTGGATGCGTTGGTCGCGGCGTGGCGCGGACACGTGACGGCTGCCGGGAGCGGGGTGGTCTGGGGTTTCGTGGTGGTGCAACTGGGGGTGATCGTGGTCGCGTGGATGCGCACCGCGCGGTTGATCGCCTTGTCCGGGCTCACTGCCGGCACCGCGACGCAGCGGCGCCGCTCGGCGCTGGCACCCGCCTTCTGAAGGGGCCTCAGCTGGCCCGGCGCACTTCGCGGTGCGGCGGGTAGTACGCGAACAGATGGGTGGCGCCGCCGAGGAAGTCGATGTTGTCGATGTGCTCGCCGCCCAGCCGTTCGGCGACGTGGTCGGAGGCCTCGTTGCCAATGCGCACGAGGCTGATCACGCGCTGGGCGTGCATGCGGTTCCATGCGAAATCGAGGATGGCGGCGCCCGCTTCGGTCGCGTAGCCATGGTGCCGGTGCTCGGGCTTGAGCATCCAGCCCAGTTCCAGGTCGGGCCAGCCCTCGGGCTTCATGAGGCCCGCGCGGCCGATGAATTGGCCCGTGTCTCGCAACTCGATGGCCCACATGCCGCAGCCGCGCAGGGCCCAATGACCGAGCAGCATGGCCATCGAACGCCAGGCATTCATGCGGTCGAGGGGCTGCCCGTCGCCGATCCAGCGGGTGCTGTCGGCGTCGGCGAGCATGCTCGCGTAATCGTCGAAGTGACGCTCGCTGAGGGCGGTGAGCCGCAGGCGCGCGGTGTCGATTGAGGGTATGTCGCAGAATGCCATCGAAGTGACCAAGTTCAGCCGATCAGGTGAGCCAGTGCGTGAGTGCTCGACGCCAGGCTTTCCTGCCATGACCAGCCGACTATTTTCTCACCAGTCACCGCGTCGTGAAAGGCCTCTTCCTGGCCCGGCGCCAGCAGGTGGCGATAATCGACGGTGATTTCAGTGCCTTGCGCGAGATCTTTCGCGGCAAAGATGAAGCCGAGATGCCACAGCCCCGTTGGCTCGAAGCTATGGTTCACGTAGCACTCGTCCGGCCAGTCCGGCGACAGCGTGTAGCGGTCGCCGAACCACCGCGCGGCGGCGTGCAGGTCGGGCGACCGGGCGATCTCGTCCCAGCGGAAGGTGCGATCGATGGCATCGGGCGCGGTGACGATCTGCCCGGCGGGCACGTCTTCGTCGACGAACAGCCCCTTGCCGGCCCCGGGAATTCCCGAATCGGCGATGCGGTAACGCGGCAGGATCATCGGATCATCGGGCCCCTGTGCCGTCGCGGGTGGCAATGTGATATCGAGCCCCCGGCATGGGGCGCGAGTGTAGCGCGTTCGCGGACGGGCGAAAGGGGGCGGACCGCATTCCGCCCCCGGTGGATCATTCCTCGGCGTCGGCCGCGCGCGCCCGCGAGGCCGTCTTCGCCTTCTTTTTCGCCGGCTTCCCGTCGTCGAGCAGGATCGCCTCGCGGTTGCGGTCGATGAGGGCGGCGCCGATGCCCTTGACCTCGGTGAGCTGGTCGGCCGATTCGAAGCGACCATGGGCATCGCGCCAGGCGACGATGGCGCGCGCCTTGGCCAGGCCGACGCCGTCGAGCGATTCGGCGAGGGTCGACGCGTCGGCCGTGTTCACGTTGACCGGCGTGGCGGCGAAGGCGGGCGTGGCGAGCAGCAGCGCGGCGAGGGCGGAAAGGTATCGGTTCATCGGGTTCTCCTGGTGGCCCCCGCACCGGATGGCGCGGGGCGGGCCACTGTGCGGCGACCCGCCGTCCGGGGGCAGCGGGTGCCGTACGCGATGGGTGTCGGCGCGCTGCGGCGTTGCCGCCCGGGTACCACCGTCGGTGCCAGAGGGGCCCACCGTCGGCGCTGCTACAATGGCTCTTTGCCCCACGAGTGGTCTGGCCATGGATACCTCCCGCATTTCTTCCTTCGTCAGCGACCTCTGGGACGCGGAAATCGTCCCGCAACTGGTCGAGTACATCCGCATCCCGAACAAGTCGCCCATGTTCGATGCCCAATGGCGGGAGCACGGCTACATGGACCAGGCGGTGGCGCTGATGGAGGACTGGGCGCGCGGCAAGCTGCCCGCGTTCGAGGGTGCCACCCTGGAAGTCATCCGCCTCGATGGGCGCACCCCGCTGATCTACATCGACGTGCCCGCGCAGGGCATGGACGGCGGCAGGGGCACCGACCAGACCGTGGTGCTCTATGGCCACCTCGACAAGCAGCCGGAGATGACGGGTTGGGCCGACGACCTCGGTCCGTGGACGCCGGTGATCAAGGGCGACAAGCTCTACGGGCGAGGTGGCGCGGACGACGGCTATGCCATCTTCGGCTCCCTCGCCGCGTTGCTCGCGTTGCGCGACCAGGGCGTGCCCCACGCGCGTTGCGTGATCCTGATCGAGGCCTGCGAGGAATCAGGCAGCTACGACCTGCCGTACTACGTCGACCATCTCGCCGATCGCCTCGGCCAGCCCGCCCTGGTGGTCTGCCTCGATTCGGGCTGTGGTAACTACGACCAGCTCTGGCTCACCACCTCGCTGCGCGGCATGACCGGCGGCAACCTCACCGTGCAGGTGCTGGAGGAGGGCGTGCACTCGGGCGACGCCTCGGGCGTGGTGCCCTCCAGCTTCCGCATCCTGCGCGACATCCTCGGCCGCCTGGAGGACCCGGCCACCGGCCGCATCCTTCCGCGCGAGCTGTATGTGGATATCCCGCCCCAGCGCGTCGACCAGGCGCGTCGCTCTGCCGAGGTGCTGGGCACGGCGGTGTACGACAAGTTCCCCTTCGTCGAGGGCATGAATCCGGTGACGGACGACCTCACCGAACTCGTGCTCAATCGCACGTGGCGTCCACAGCTGGCGGTGACCGGTGTGGGCGGCATGCCCCCGCTGGAGAGCGCGGGCAACGTGCTGCGGCCGAAGACGTCGGTGAAACTCAGCCTGCGCGTACCGCCGACCCTCTCCGGCGCCGAGGCGGGCCGGTTCCTCAAGCAACTGCTCGAGAAGGACCCGCCGTACGGTGCGAAGGTGAGTTTCGACCTTGAGAAGGACGGCAGCGGCTGGAACGCGCCGACGCTCTCCCCGTGGCTGGAAGATACCGTTGCCCAGGCGTCGAGGGATTACTTCGGCCAGCCCGCCGCCTACATGGGCGAGGGCGGCAGCATCCCCTTCATGGGCATGCTGGGCGAGAAGTTTCCGAACGCACAGTTCCTCATCACCGGCGTGCTCGGTCCGCACTCCAACGCGCACGGCCCCAACGAATTCCTGCACATTCCCACCGGCAAGCGCGTGAGCATGGTCGTGGCCAGCGTCGTCGCGCGCCACTTCCAGGAAGCGGCCAAGGCATGACCGGCGACGACGCCACGTTCGCCGGCCGCCTCGCGGCCGTGCGGGCGCGGATCGCAGACGCCTGCCACGCCGCGGGCCGCGACCCGGCGGCGGTCCGCCTGCTGCCGGTGAGCAAGACCTTCGGCACGGATGCCGTGCTCGAGGCGGTGGCCGCGGGCGAGCGGCGGTTCGGCGAGAACAAGGTGCAGGAGATCCAGGCCAAGGCGTCCGCACTGGCGGCCGAGCACCTGGACTGGGTCGTGATCGGGCACCTGCAGACCAACAAGGCCAAGGCGGTGGCCCGGTACGCATCCGAGGTGCAGTCGCTGGATCGCATCGACCTCGCCGTGGCCCTCGACAAGGCCTTGCAGGCGCAGGGACGCGCGCTTGACGTGCTGGTGCAGCTGAAGACATCCACCGAGCCGAGCAAGTCGGGCCTCGACCCGGCGTCGCTGCTGGATTTCCTCCACGAGCTCAGGTCGTTTCCGTCGTTGAACGTCCGCGGGCTCATGACCCTGGCCGAAGCGTCGGACGACGAGGCCGTGGTGCGCCGGTGTTTCCGTGACCTGTATCAATGGCGAGACAGGGCCAGGCACGCCGGTTATGCCGTCGATCGGCTGTCGATGGGGATGAGTGGTGACTTCGCGCTCGCCATTGCCGAGGGTAGCGACGAGATCCGAATCGGCAGCGCCCTTTTCGGCCAACGTCGATACACGCCCTGAAGGTTGCGCCCCAACGTCAAGCGCTCCGCCCGCCTGCCGATAACGGGTAGGGTTTCGCTCGTTTGAGCCAAGCCCTTCATTGCGTTCATTTTTCACATTTGTGATCGCAAGAAGTTGGGAAACGCTCTGAATATTTCCTAGGACGGGCCGTTTTTAACTTTATGAAAACAACATGGACGTTTCGGTTTGATAACTTCACCCCTCATTCACGGGGTCCCGCCGTTTCGGTGGATTAACTTTTCGACGAATAGGCCTTATCGCTCATGCACTTAAAGCGACTGACCGCTCTCGCGCTAGCCACCTGCTGTTTCATGGCGGTGACGCCTGCCATCGCTGATACGGTCACCGCGCCTAAGGGTCTGGATCAGTCCGCCTCGATCCTGCTGACCGACCTCCCGGTGTTCACTCCCGCGAACGCCCTGGCCCAGTCCACGATTCCCGACGTCTCCGCCCTGATCGCGCCGCAGGCGCCGGCGGTAGCCGACACGGCCACGGCCGACAACGATGCCCAGGGTGACGATGACGACGATAGCCTCGTCGCCGCGGCCACCGCCAAGCTGGCCGGTCACGTCGACGGCCACGCTCGCGAGGCCCTTCTCGCGTTCGCGATGAAGCTTCGTGACATCCGGTACCACCGCGGCGGTCGCGCGCCGTCCACGGGCTTCGACTGCAGCGGCTTCGTCCGCTACGTCTTCCTCCACAGCATCGGCCTCGACCTCCCGACCAATTCGGCCAGCCAGTTCCTCGCCGGCCTCAAGGTCAAGCGCGGCGACATGAAGACCGGCGACCTGGTGTTCTTCCGCACCCGGGGCAAGGCCATCTCCCACGTGGGCATCTACATCGACAACGGTCAGTTCATCCATTCGCCGTCGGCCGGCAAGACGGTCCGCGTCGATAGCCTCAACGAGGCCTACTGGTCCAAGCATTTCGTGGGCGCCAAGCGTCCCGAAGGTATCGGCAACATCTGACGGGCACCCTTCAACGTATATTTCCGAAACGGCGTGCTTCGGCATGCCGTTTTTTTTGGTGTCGGTGGGTTTCGCTTATGCTTGTGCGATGCCTCCGCGTGCCCCTCGATCGTCGACACCCCGCTACGGCCTCGCCCGTGTCCTGTCCAAGCGCGGCCTCTGCTCGCGCAGCCAGGGCGAGAAAGCGGTGCGTGAAGGCCGGGTGCGCGTGGATGGCCGACTCGTCCGCGATCCGGAGTTTCCGGTCGCCGGGCACGAGCGCGTCGAACTGGACGGGGCCGGTGCCGAGGCGGCCACATCGGTCTACGTCGCGCTCAACAAGCCGCGCGGCCTCTTGGTGACGGCGTCCGACGAGCGCGGGCGCGACACGGTCTACGGCCTGCTCGAGGGCGCCGGCTTGCCCTGGCTCGGCGCCGTGGGGCGCCTGGACAAAGCCAGCGAGGGGCTGCTGCTCATGTCCAACGATACGGTGTGGGCGGCGGGAATCACCGAGCCCTCGACGCACGTGCCGAAGACCTATCACGTGCAGGTGGCCGGACACCCTGACGATGGCACGGTGGCGGCGATGCTCACCGGCGTCGTCGACCAGGGCGAGCCGTTGAGGGCGGGCGCCGCGTCGGTGCTGCGTCGTGGCGACAAGACGGCGTGGCTGGCGGTGACGCTCGATGAAGGGCGCAACCGGCACATTCGCCGGTTGATGCAGGCCCTGGGCTTCGACGTGCTGCGGCTGGTGCGGGTGGCGATCGGTGATCTGTCGCTGGGAACGTTGGGCAAGGGACAGTGGCGGCATCTCACCGCGGACGAGGTGGCGGCACTCCGGCGCCGCGGTGGGAGCGGATCGTCTCCGCGAACCCTCAGGCGCGGTAGGAGCGAATGAGGCCATGACGTGATCGTGCGAGGTCATCACGTCATTCGCCCCAGGCCGGCTGGCGCCGGATCGGCGATGCCGTCGGCTCCCACCCCTCGCGCGCGAACCGTCGATTACCCTTTCAACACGCCCAGCTTGCGCCCGACCTTGGTGAACGCCGCGATGGCCTTGTCCAGATGCTCGCGGGTGTGCGCGGCGCTCATCTGCGTGCGGATGCGGGCCTTGCCCTGGGGCACCACGGGAAAGAAGAATCCGGTGACGTAGATGCCTTCGTCGAGCAGTTCGGTGGCCATCGCCTGCGCCTGCTTGGCGTCGTAGATCATCACCGGCACGATCGGGTGCTGCCCCGGGCGGATGTCGAACCCGGCTGCGGTCATCTTTTCGCGGAAATAACGGGTGTTTTCTTTTACGCGCTCACGCATCTCGCCTGCCGACGCCAGCATGTCGAACACCTTGATGCCGGCGGCCACCACGTGCGGGGGGAGGGAGTTGGAAAACAGGTAAGGCCGCGAACGCTGGCGCAGCATCTCGATGACCTCCCGGCGGCCCGTCGTAAAACCACCCAGCGCGCCGCCCAGGGCCTTGCCCAGGGTGCCGGTAAAGATATCGATGCGGTCCATCACCCCGTGCACTTCGGCCGAGCCGCGACCGGTATCGCCGAGGAAGCCGATGCAGTGGCATTCGTCGATGTGCACGAGGGCGTTGTATGTCTTCGCCAGTGCGGTGATCTCGTCGAGCGGCGCGATGAAGCCGTCCATCGAGAAGGCACCGTCGGTCGTGATGAGCTTGGTCCGGGCGCCCGCGGCGTCGGCGGCCTGGAGCTGGGCTTCGAGGTCGGCCATGTCGCAGTTGCCGTAGCGGAAGCGTTTGGCCTTGCACAGGCGGATACCGTCGATGATCGACGCATGGTTCAGCGCATCGGAGATCACGGCGTCTTCCTCGCCGAGCAGCGGCTCGAACAGGCCGCCGTTGGCGTCGAAGCACGCGGCATAAAGGATGGTGTCCTCCGTGCCGAAGAACGCGGCGATCTTCGCCTCGAGTGCCTTGTGGAGATCCTGCGTGCCGCAGATGAAACGCACGCTCGCCATGCCGAAGCCGTGCGTGTCGAGGGCGGCCTTGGCGGCGGCGATCACGTCCGGATGGTCGGCCAGCCCCAGGTAGTTGTTGGCGCAGAAGTTGAGCACCTTGCGGCCACCATCCAGCGCGATCTCGGCGGACTGCGGCGACACGATGACGCGCTCGCTCTTGAACAGGCCTTGCTCGCGGATCGATTCGAGTTCGGCCGCAAGGCGCTCCTGGGCGGGATAGGACATGGGGCGGGTTCCGGAAGAGGGACGAACGCCCATTCTAACGCGTGCGGGTTGGCCGGCTGGGGTGGCGTGAACCGTGAACCGCATGGCTCTCGGTTCACGGTTCACGGCCGCCGAAGGCCGCGACTCACACGATCACGTCCAGGAGCAGACCACCTTGCCGCACTGACCGGCGTCCATCAGGTCGAAGCCCTTCTGGAAATCGTCGATGGCGATCTGGTGCGTGAGCACCTTCTGCAGCGGGAAGCCGGTGAGCACCATCTGGGTCATCTTGTACCA
>CAJYHU010000037.1 GCA_913774655.1 uncultured Luteibacter sp.
CACCCAGACACGGGAAAACCCGGCCCTGGCCGAGCCCCAGGTGAGCCGCGGCGACCTGCTCTTCGTGGTTGGCCACGGCATGCTCTGGCACACCCGCACGCCGTACGACGACACGCTGGTATTCACCGCCGGGGGCACCTCGCGCGCGGACGCCGAGGGACGCTTGCAGCGCGTGCGCGACGCGAACCGTGGGGTCAGCCAGGTCACGGCGATGCTCCAGAGCCTGCTCGCCGGGCGCAGCGACGAGGCCGCGCGCCAGTTCGATATCGCCGCCGAAGGCGATCCCGACCATTGGACACTGCGCTTCACGCCCCGGCAGTCACGCATGGCGAAGGTGCTGCAGGGCATCGTGCTCACGGGAGGCGAGTTCCTCGAAGGTATCGACGTGAACATGGCCAACGGCGAACGCACGCGGATCGATTTCGCCCGGACGCGTGACGCGGGCACGCCCGGCCCGATCGAAGCGAAGCTGCTCGGCCTCCCATGAAG
The DNA here is from genome assembly GCA_913774655.1 of uncultured Luteibacter sp. Classification (GTDB taxonomy): domain Bacteria; phylum Pseudomonadota; class Gammaproteobacteria; order Xanthomonadales; family Rhodanobacteraceae; genus Luteibacter; species Luteibacter sahnii. The sequence goes on from CAJYHU010000037.1 coordinate 490, forward strand.
CCGCTGTCGACCGTGGCCCGGGCCCTGCTCTTCTCGGGTGCGTCGCTGCTGATGTGCCTGTGCTGCGCCTGGCTTTTGTTCGGCCGGAGCGTATCGCCGTTGCAGACCGACCTGCTCGCCATGCTGCCGCCCACCGAGCGCAATGCGGTGGCCGAGGAGGCCGTGGGTCGTCTCGCCCGGGCCAGCGGCGACCGCATGCTCATGCTCGTCGCCAATGCCGACGACAATGCCGCCAAGGACGCCGCGCGCGAACTGGGCAAGGCCTTGGGCAGGGATCCCGTCTTCGCCTCGGTCATCGCCGAATTGCCGCCGTTCGACCTGAGCCAACTGGTGACGCCGTTCCTGCCGCACCGGTTCCACCTGCTCACGGCGTCGGACCGCGCGCTCCTTGCCACGCCGGGCTTCGACGCCACCGCCGTGCTGACGCGACGCCTGAACGAACCCTTCGGGGCCAACGCCGGACCGTCGCTGGGTGACGATCCGTTCGGCTGGCTGCAGCACTGGCTCGACCGCCAACCGTGGAACAGCGGCGCCCTCGTGCCCGAAGACGACCTGCTCACCGCACACCGCGACGACGGTAGCGATGTGCTCGTGATCGCCACGCTGGCCGGTTCGTCGTACGACGATGCCGTGCAGCGGCGCGCGTTGGGCGCCCTGGAGGCCGCCGAACGCGCGGCCGTCGCCGCGCATCCGGGCACGCGCGTACTGCGCACGGGTGCGGTGTTCTACGCCGCCGCGGCGCGGGCGGGCGCCGAACGCGATACCCACCTGGTGGGACTGGTGTCGACGCTGGGCATCGCGGCGCTGCTGCTGTTCGCGTTCCGCTCGATGCGACCGCTGCTCGTGGCATTCGTGTCCACGGCCCTGGGCGTCGTCGGCGCCATCACCACCACCATTGTCGTGTTCGGGCAGCTGCACCTGCTGACCCTGGTGTTCGGCGCGGCGCTTCTGGGCGAGGCCGTCGACTACTCCATCCAGTACCTGTGCGCGAGGGCGCACGCGGGCACCGGTTGGCAACCCGAACGCGGCGTGCGCCAGGTCAGGCCGGCGCTCTTGCTCGCCCTGGCAACCTCGCTGCTCGGCTATGCGCTGCTGGCCCTCGTGCCGTTTCCCGCCCTGCGCCAGATGGCGGTATTCGCCATCGCCGGCATGGCCGTCGCGTGCGCCAGCGTGTTCTGGCTGTTGCCGGCGATGCTGCGCCGGCCCGCCCGGGCACCCCTGGCCGAACCGCTCGTTCGCCTCGCGCTGGGCTGGCAGCGGATCGCATCCGGGCGCCGCGCCGTGCTGGCGATCGCCGTGCTGGCGGTGGCCGCCCTGCCCGGCTGGTGGCGACTGGGCCATGACGACGACGTGCACCAACTGATCTCGCCGCCGCCGTCCCTGGATGCGCAGGCGGCCACGATCCGGGACGTCGCCGGCTTCGGCGGCGGCAGCCAGTTCTGGCTGGTGGAGGGCACCGACGCGGAAGAGGTGCTCCAGCGCGAGGAAGCCCTGACCGCCCGCCTGGACCGCGCGCATATCGCCTGGACCGGCATGACGGCGATGCTGCCGTCGCGGAAGCGGCAGGCCGACAATGTCGCCCTGGTGTGCGGCCATGGGCCGGCTCATGCCGATGACGCGAATTGCCGGGACCGCTTGCGCTCGGCGCTCGGCGCGGCCGGACTGAAGCCGGCCATCGCACAGGCTTACGCCGACGCCTATCCCGGCACGCCCTTCACGCTCGACGACTGGCAGGCCACCCCGGCCTATACGCCGGTTCGCTACCTGTGGATGGACCATGCCAGCATCGTGCTACCCCAGGGCAACGACGACGTCGCCACGTTGCGCGATCTGGCGAACGGCCTGCCCGGCGTCTCGCTGATCGACAAGCCGGCCGGCATCTCCGCCCTGTTCGGCCACTACCGCGCTTACGCGAGCCTCTGGCTCGGCGGTGCGCTGCTGCTGGTGGGCCTCGCCTTCGCCTGGCGGTATGGCGCGCGCGCGGCGTGGCGCGTGCTGCTTCCGCCGGCCGCGGGCATCGTCTTCAGCGTGGCCGCGCTCGGCTATCTCGGCGAACCGCTCACGCTGTTCCACGTGATGGCACTGATGCTCGTGCTCGGCGTGGGCGCCAACTACGCCGTCTTCCTGCGCGAAGGCGAACCGCATGCCGCCGACCGTCCCGGCGCGGCCTACGCGGGCGTACTGCTCTCCGCGGTCACCGCACTGCTTTCCTTCGGCCTGCTCGCGCTCAGCACGATGCCCGCCCTGCAACATTTCGGACTCACCCTGCTCCTCGGCATCGGCTTCACCGCGCTACTCGCGCCGGTCAGCGCCTCCGGGAGGACCACCGCATGATCGCCAACTCTCCTGCACGCTCCCCGCGCCGCGTCGTCGTCACCGGCATGGGCGGCGTCACGCCGCTGGGCCACGACTGGGCCACGATCGAGGCGCGCCTGCGTGCGTGCCGGAATGCCATCCGCCGCATGGGCGAATGGGATTACTTCGACGCCCTCAACGGTCGCCTCGGTTGCCCGGTCGACGACTTCACGCCGCCCGCGCACTGGTCGCGCAAGCACCTGCGGTCGATGGGCCGCGTGGCACAACTGGCCGTGGCGGCCAGCGAGCGCGCGCTGGCCGACGCGGGGCTCCTCGACGATCCCGCGATCGCCGACGGACGCATGGGCGTGGCCTACGGCTCGTCCGGGGGCAGCATCGAACCGGCGCGCACCGTCGGACGTATGCTGGACACCGGCTCGATGCAGGGCGTGACCGCCACCAGCTACATCCAGATGATGGCGCACACCACCGCGGTGAACGTCGGTGTGTTTTTCGGTCTGAAGGGTCGCGTCATCACCACCTCGAGCGCGTGCACGTCGGGCAGCCAGGCCATCGGCTACGGCTACGAAGCCATCCAGCAGGGCAAGCAGACCCTGATGCTCTGCGGTGGCGCCGAAGAACTTTCCGGACCCGGCGCGGCAGTCTTCGACACGCTGTTCGCCACCAGCACGCGCAATGACACGCCCGGCCTCACCCCGCGTCCGTTCGACGCCGCGCGCGATGGCCTCGTGGTCGGCGAAGGCGCCGTCACGCTGGTTCTCGAGGAACTCGAACACGCGCTCGCGCGTGGCGCGACGATCTACGCGGAGGTCGTCGGCTTCGGCACCAACGCCGACGGTGCGCACATCACCCAGCCCACCCGCGAGACGATGGCCGCGGCGATGCGCATGGCACTGGCGGACGCGGGTGTCGACGCGTCGGCCATCGGCTACGTGAGCGCCCACGGCACCGCGACCGATCGCGGCGACGTCGCCGAAAGCCACGCCACCGCCGACGTGCTCGGGCGCGGCGTGCCGATCAGCTCGATGAAGAGCTACGTGGGCCACACGCTGGGCGCGTGCGGCGCGCTGGAATCGTGGTGGATCATCGAAATGATGCGGCGCGGCTGGTTCGCGCCCACCATCAACCTCGATACGCCCGACCCCGAATGCGCGCCGCTCGACTACGTCATCGGCGAGGGCCGCCTGATCCGCACCGAGCACGTGATGAACAACAATTTCGCGTTCGGCGGCATCAACACGTCGCTCGTCTTCCGGGCCTACGGCTGATGCGGCGCGTCGTCGTGACCGGCATGGGCGCCGTGTCGTGCCTGGGACCGGATCGCCGCGCGCTGTTCGCGGGGCTGCGCGCGGGACGCACGGGCTTTCGCGACATGCCGGGCTTCGCCGCCCTCGGCATGCGTTGCCGCGTGGCCGCGCCGGCCGATCTCGATGGCCTGGAACCGCCACCGCGCAAGCTGCGTCGCTACCTGCCGCAGGCCGCCGAGTTCGCGTGGCACGCGACCCGCGAGGCCCTTGCCGAGGCGGGCCTGGACGACGCACGCGTCCGCGAGCGCGACGTGGGCGTGGTGATGGGCGGCGCCGCCGCGCTGTCCGAATACGAGGCCGGCCTGGACGTCTTTCACGCGAAAGGGTATGGACGGCTCTCGCCGTTCATCGTGCCGCGCAGCATGGGCAGCGCGGTGAGCGCGACGATGATCCAGGCGTTCGGCTTCGGTGGGCGGGGCTTCACTGTCGGCTCGGCCTGCACGAGTGCCACGCACGCGATCGGACAGGCCATGGAACTGATCCAGCTCGGCCGGCAGGACATCGTCGTCTGCGGGGGCGCCGAAGAGCTCCACGACAAGGCCGCGATGTGTTTCGACGTGATGCATGCGCTATCCGGCGCGAGCGTGGCGGGCGAAGGCGTATCCACGCCGTACGCCGCCGACCGCGACGGCATCGTGCTGGCCGGTGGCGCGGGCGTGCTCGTGCTGGAGTCGCTCGACCACGCCCTCGCGCGCGGCGCGACCATTCTCGCCGAGATGGCCGGATACGGCGCGGCGTCGGATCCGGAAGGCATGATCAGCCCGAACGCCGACGGTATGGCCGAAGCCATGCACCAGGCGATCGACCTGGCCGGCGTGCTGCCCGATTACGTCAACACCCATGCCTGCGCGACCGTGCAGGGCGACCTGGCCGAATGGGAGGCCCTACGCCGGGTCTTCGGCGATCGCGGCCATCCGGTGCCGTGGCTGTCGTCGATCAAGGGCCTCGTCGGCCATGCCCCCGCGGCGGCCGGGGCGCTCGACGCCATCGCGTCCATCGCGATGATGGAGGCCGGCCTCCTGCTGGGACCGGCCTGCCCCGCCACGCCCGATGCGGCGTTCGCCGACGCGCCCCTGCTGGACGGCGAGCGGACGGCCCACATCGATGCCGTGCTGTCCAACAGCTTCGGCTTCGGCGGCAGCTGCGCGGCGCTGGCGATCCGCCGTTACCACGAGGCCGAGGCATGATCGACCTGCGCGTCGAACGATGGCGGGCCTGGGCCCCCGGCCTCGATGACGCCCCCGCCTGGGCCGCCTGGGCGGCCGGTGGCGACGCGGCGGTGGAGGACGGTCAGCAACCGACCTGCGATGTCGTGCCGCCCATGCAGCGCCGACGACTCAGCCGCCTCGCGCGCATCGTGGTGCATGCGGCGTGGCCGCTGTGCGGCGACGACGAACAACTGCCCTTCGTGTTCGCGTCGCGTCATGGCGAAACCACCCGAACGTTCGCCATGCTCGCCGACGTCGGCCGCGACCAGCCGCTGTCGCCGACGCAGTTCGGGCTTTCCGTGCACAACGCGATCGCGGGCCAGTGGTCGATCCTTCGCGGACAGCGCGGCGAGTCGATCGCCATCGCCGGCGAAGGCGACACCTTCGAACACGCCATCGTCGAGGCCGCCGGCCTGCTCGCCGAGGGCGCGCCCGCGGCGCTCGTGGTGATGGCCGAAGAACGCCCCCCGGCGGCCTATGACGGCTGGATCGACGACGTTCCCTTCTCCCACGCCGTCGCCTTGCGCGTCGCGCCTGCCGACCGGGGCGGCGAAGGCTCGCGTTGGCGCCTGTCGCTGCACGCGGACACCCACGACACCACGACGGCGCACGAACCCCACGCGCTGCGATTCGTCCGTGCGCTGCACGACGGCCGCGCCTTCGACCATCGCTGGATGACACGGCGATGGGCATGGCGGCCCCTCGCATGAACCGACGCGGCGACGCCTGGGCCTGGCGCTTTGTCTTCACCGGGCTCGCCTTCGCCTTCTTCG
>CAJYHU010000038.1 GCA_913774655.1 uncultured Luteibacter sp.
GATCACGCCGTTCGTGGCGCTCTGCAAGCAGGTCGGGCGCGTGGCGTATCTCGGCGAAGGCCGCAACCGCTGGCCGGCCGGGCCGGTGCGGGACGTGGCCCGGCTATATCGGCTCGCGGTGGAGAAAGGCGTGCCGGGCGCGCGGTATCACGCGGTGGCCGAAGAGGGGGTCGAGGTACGCGATATCGCCCGTGTGCTGGGGGCGGGGCTGGGCTTGCCGGTGGTGTCGCTGTCGGGCGAGGAGGCGCAGGCACACTTCGGGTGGTTGGGGATGTTCGTGGGGTTGGACATGCCGGCGTCGAGTGCGCTGACACGGGAACGGACAGGGTGGGTGCCGACGGGGCCCTCGCTGCTTTCGGACCTGGCGCGGATGGATGTCACCGCGGTGTGACGGCGTGGGTTGCATGGGCGCCCCGCCGCGGGCCCCGGCGCAGGCCGGGGCCCGCGGCGGGGCGTCGGGAGGACGCGTCACGCTGCATCGTTGAACAGCAGGTCGTAGAGCAGCGGGATCAGCCCGAGCGTCACCAGGGTACCGAGCAGCAGGCCGCCGATGAGGGTGATCGCCATGCCCGTCCACAGCGGTCCCGCGAACAGCATCAGGGGGATCAGGCCCACGATGCAGGTGAGCTTGGTCATCACGATGGGGCGTAACCGTTTCACCGCCGCTTCCACCACCGCCTCGTGGTGGCTCCGCCCCTCCGCGAGTTCCGCCTCGATGCGCTCCAGCAGCAACACCGCGTTGTTGACGATGATCCCCGCCAGCGCGAGCAACCCGAACGTGGCCATGAAGCCGAATGGGTAGCCGCTCACCACGAGGGCCAGCGTCGCGCCGATCACGATGAAGGGAATGCTCGCGACGATGATGAACACCTTGCGGAACGAGTTGAACTGCCAGACGAAGAGCAGCAGCATGCCTGCGATCGCCAGGGGCATGTAAGTGAGCAGCACCGCGTTGGCTTCTGCCGAGTCTTCCAGTTCGCCGCCCACCGTGATCGTATAGCCCGGCGGAAGGTGGATGCGGGCCATCGTCGGGGCGAGGCGGTCGGCCATCTGCTGCGCGGTGAGCGTGGCGTTGCGTGCCCTGAGCGTGATCGAACGATCGAGGTTGCGCCGCTGAATCACCCCCGGCTCCGCATCGAGTGTCGTGCGGGCGATGGCATCCAGCGGTACGGCCTGGCTGGCATCCGCCGACGGATAGATCACCGTGTCGCCGGGCCCGGTGTCGCCTTTCCGTTCGTCGTCGCTGCCACGCACCACGATCGGCACCGCGGTGCCGCCATCGTCGACGGACGCCACGGCTTCGCCGCTGTAGCGCCGCTGGAGCGCATGGAGCACGTCGTCGCGCGCGATGCCCCGCGCCTGCATCGCGACGGTATCCAGGTGCACGCGATAGCGCGGCACCCGCGGCCCCCAACTGTCCGTGGCGTCGATCGTGCCGGGCAGGGTGCGCAAGGCATGCTCCACCTGCGCACCGATCGCGCGCAGAGTCGCTTCGTCAGGGCCGTTCACGCGATAGACGGCCACGCCCGCTTCCGTCGCACCGAGGGAGAAGCGCTTCGGCTCCGCGTGGAGGTCGGGGAAGCGTTCCGACAGGTAGCGGTCCGTCCGCGCGATGACGGTATCCAGATCCGCATCCGGCGTCACCGACACGGTGAAGTAGCCGATGTTGGCGCCCGGCAACGGAGGATCGAGACCCAGCACGATGCGCGGGCCGCCGTCTGCGACGTAGCCGACGCTGTCCTCGATGTCCGGGTTGATCGTGCGGTCTGCCAGCCAGCGGCTGATGGTTTGCACCGATGCCAGCGTCCGCCGCGCATCGATGCCTGGCTGGAAGGTCAGCGGCACCTGGAATTGCAGGCGATCCGACGCGGGCAGGAAGTCATACGGCAGGTGCGACAGCGTCCAGCTCGCGGCGCCGAGCAGCGCCAGCATCGTGCCCACGAACATCGCCTTGTGCCCCAGCACCCAGGCGATTACGCGCCGATAGGCCCCGTAGAGGCGCGAGTCGTGGGCGGTTTCATCCGTGGTGTCTGCGTGCACCCGGGCGAAATGGAAGCACAGCAGCGGCGTCACGGTCAGGCCGAGCAGCCACGAACCGAGCAGGGTCACGGCGAGTACGACGGCCAGCGAACGCAGGTATTCGTTCGTGCTGGTCTTCCCCAGGAAGAACGGCGAGAACGCGAGGATGATGACAAGGGTGGAGACGAGCAGCGGCGCGGCCAGCGTGCGTCCGGCGTCGATGCAGGCCTGGCGGCGCGCTTCGCCCGCCTTGAGGCGTCGCTCGATGTCTTCGGCGATCACGATGCCGTTGTCCACCAGCAGGCCGAGCGCGAGGATGATCGCCGCCATCGACACCATCTGCAGCTCCACGTCGAACGCGCGCATGACGATGAGCGAGCTGAGGATGGTCAGCGGCACGATGGCGCCGACGATGAGCCCCATGCGCCAACCCAGGAACAGCATCACCACCGCCATCACGATGACGATGGTCTCGCCCATGACGTGATGCATCTTGCCCATCTCGCGGGCGACGACGTCGGCCTGGAACGTGGTGACGTGCGTCTGGAAGCCGGCGGGCAGCCGTTGCGTCGCCGTCGCGATGGTGCGCTTGAGTTCGGCGCCGAACGCGGCGATGTCCAGGCCGTCCGCCATCGAGACGGAGACCACCACCGCCGGTTGTCCCTGGTAGACCGCGGCGCCTTGCGGCGGATCGACGGGCATCGCCTGGACGGTGGCGACGTCGCCCAGGGGCACGTCATGCCCCTGGCGTCCACTCGGCAGCGCGAGGTGGAAGGCGCGCAGGTCATCCGCGTTGCGGAGACGTCCATCGACGCTCACCGACAATCCCAGGCCCGACACCGATGGCTGCCCGGCCGAGGCGATGGCGTTGCGGGCGGCCAGTTGCTGCGCGATGGCGCCGGGCGTGAGGCCGAGCGAGGCGAGCGTGTTGCGGTCGAACTGCAGGTAGAGCTGGGTGTCCTGCATGCCATACAGCGCGACCCGCGAGACGCCCTTCTGCGCGTAAAGGTCGGCACGGAAGCGTTTGAGCGGTTCACGCATCTGCGCGAGGCTGAACCCTGGCGCGGTCACGGCGATCGAGGCGACCGACACGCGACCGAAGTCGTCGTCGAGGAAGGGCCCGATGGTGCCTTGCGGGTAGCCTTGCGCCACGTCCGCCAGGCGGGAGCGCACCTTCTGCCACAGGCCGTCCAGGTCGGTGATCCGGTCGTATGCGGTGAGCTGGATCACGGCCGCGCCAGGGCGTACCGTCGTGGCGATGGTCTTGATGCCGTCCAGTTCGCGCAGCCGCTCTTCGGCCGGCTTGGCGAGGATGTCTTCCGCCTCGCTGGTCGAGATGCCGGGGAGGCGGATGGAGACGACCGCATCGCGCACGGTCACCGACGGTTCTTCCTGCGACGGAAAGTGCAGGAATGTCCACGTGCCGGCCAGCAGGAT
>CAJYHU010000039.1 GCA_913774655.1 uncultured Luteibacter sp.
AGCTGCTCGAAGGGCAGGCGATGTACCGCTGCAGCCGTTGCGGTTTCGGCGCCAAGGCCCACCATTGGCAGTGCCCGAGCTGCAAGAACTGGGGCACCGTTCGCCCGATCCACGGCGTGGCGAACGAATGAGCGGCCAGACGCTCCTTCTCGGCTGCGTCGCCCTGGCCCTGGTGGTGTCGTTCGCCTGTGTCCGGGCGGCCATCGCCTACGCCCATCGACGGGGCATGCTCGATGCGCCGGGCCATCGCCGTTCGCATACGATGCCTACCCCCCGGGGCGGCGGTATCGGCATCGTGGCTGGCGCCCTCGCGGGCATGCCAGCGGCGCTGTTGCTCCTGCCGGGTTCGCCCGGGGCAGCGACCACGACGGCATTCAGCGTCGCCACGATCGCCGTGGCGGCCATCGGCTGGCTCGACGACCACGGATCCCTCCCGATCCGGCCGCGCCTGCTCATCCAGCTGGCGGCCACGCTGCTGCTGAGCGTGGCCCTGGCGGCCGGCACCGCCAGTCTGCTCTGGGCCGTGCCCCTGCTGCTGGCGGGGGTCTGGTGCATCAACCTGCACAATTTCATGGACGGCATCGACGGCCTGGCGGCGCAGCAGGCCATGTTCTTCGGCGCAGCCTCGGCGGCGCTCGCCGCGTCGGCCGGTAGCCCGGCGATCGCGGGCGCCGGGCTCGCGATGGCCGCCGCCGCCACCGGATTCTGGTGGTTCAACCGGTCGCCCGCCCGCATTTTCATGGGCGACGTCGGCAGCGGCACGCTGGGACTCATGGTGTTTGCGCTCACGGCCATGCTCTGGGCGTTTCGTACGAACCTGCTGTGGCCCGCGCTCGTGTTCTCCTCGGCCTTCGTCATCGACGCCACCTTGACGCTGCTGGGGCGCATGCTGCGCGGTGCGCGCTGGTACACTCCGCATCGCGAGCACCTATATCAGTGGCTCGTGAGACGTCGGGGGGCGTCGCACCGTCGCGTGGCCCTGGGCTATCTCGCGTGGAACGTTCTGGTCTGCATTCCCGTCGCATGGATCGCGTACCGCCTGCCGGCGGCGGCGCCTTTGTGTTTCGTGGCAACGTACGTGATGGGCGCCATGGTCTGGCGTAATGGCAAGCGGAGTTGCTTGCGTCGAAGGGAGCGACATGTTTCTGCGTAAATTCATCGGCATCATCCATCCACGCACCGCGGTGGTCGCCCACGACCTGGCCATGGCCGCGCTCGCATGGTGGATCGCGAAATCGCTGCGCTATGCGCTGATGCCGGATCTCTCCCCCGTCACCTACCTGCCGATGGAGTTTCCCATCGTGCTGCTGGTGCAGGGCGCGGTCTTCAACTGGACCGGCCTCTACAAAGGCGTATGGCGCTTCGCGAGCCTGCCTGACCTGTGGAACATCATCCGTGCGACCGTCGTGGGCGCGCCGATCATCGGCGTGGCCATGGCCATGTACGCCCGGCTCGACGGCGTGCCGCGGTCGGTACTGCTGGTCTACCCAGTGGTGCTGGTGCTGCTGCTCGGTTTGCCGCGGCTGAGCTACCGCTTCTGGAAGGACAGCCGGATCGATCTCTTCCAGTCGACCCCGACCAAACGGGTACTCATCGTAGGCGCTGACCGGGCCGGCGACGCCCTGGCGCGCGACCTGCGCCGCGACAGCCGTTACAGCGTCATCGGTTTCGTCGACGACAACACGGCCCTGCGCGGTGCGCAGATCGGTGGCGTGCCGGTCCTGGGCACCATCGACCAGCTCGCTGAGCTGTCGAAGGCGGTCGCGGTGCAGATGCTGCTCATCGCGGTGCCGGGCGCCACCACGGTGCAGATGCGCCGTATCGTCGCGTTCTGCGAAAGCACGGGCCTGCCGTTCCGTACCGTGCCCCGGCTCGAAGACGTCGTCGCCGGTCGCGCCCAGTTCAACGAAATCAAGGAGGTCGCGATCGAAGATCTCCTTGGCCGGGACGCGGTGGAACTGGACTGGACGGCCATTCGCGAGAACGTGAGCGGTCGCCGCGTGCTGGTGACGGGCGGCGGTGGCTCCATCGGTTCCGAACTCTGCCGCCAGGTCGCCCGGCTGGGCGCCCAGGCGCTGACCGTGGTGGAGATGTCCGAGTACAACCTCTACCGCATCGGACAGGAACTCACGTCGGCTTACCCCGAACTCATCTTCAACGGCGTGCTGGCCGATGCCCGCGAAGCGGTGGCGATCAACCGCCTCTTCGAGGAGACCCAGCCGCAGATCGTCTTCCACGCTTCTGCCTACAAGCACGTGCCGATGCTTCAGGGCCAGCTGCGCGAGGCCTTCCGCAACAACGTGATGGGTACCCGCGTGGTGGCCCAGGCGGCCGTGCGCTGCGGCGTGGAGTCGTTCGTGCTGATCTCCACCGACCAGGCCGTGAACCCGACGTCGGTGATGGGCGCCTGCAAGCGCATGGCCGAGATCTGGTGCCAGAACCTCAACGCGCACACCTCTACACGTTTCATTACGGTGCGCTTCGGTAACGTCCTGGATTCCGCCGGGTCGGTGGTTCCTCTGTTCCGCCGGCAGATTCGCCAGGGCGGACCGGTGACCATCACGCATCCGGAGATCTCGCGTTACTTCATGACCATTCCCGAAGCCTGCCAGTTGATCCTGCAGGCGGCGAGTTTGGGCCGAGGCGGCGAGATCTTCGCGCTCGACATGGGCGACCCGGTGAAGATCCGCGATCTGGCCGAGCAGATGATCCGTCTGGCCGGCAAGCGTCCCGGCGTCGACGTGCAGATCGTCTACACGGGCCTGCGCTCGGGCGAAAAGCTTTTCGAAGAACTGTTCCACCCGTTGGAGAACTACACCAGCACGACGCACGCCAAGATCTTCCAGGCCCAGCATCGCCAGGTCTCGTGGGACATGCTGCAGACGCAGTTGTCCCGGGCCGAGGAAGCCGTGGGCCACTTCGACGAAGAAACCCTGCGTCGCTGCGTTTCGCAGCTGCTGCCGTCGTTCCGCTGGGGCGAGGCGCAGACCGATAACGTCGTGCCGCTACGCCGCAATGAGAATGGAGACATCGCATGACACAACCCCTGCGCACGGTGGTATTTCCGGTGGCTGGCCTGGGCACGCGCTTCCTGCCCGCGACCAAGGTGGTGGCCAAGGAAATGCTCCCGGTGCTCGACCGGCCGCTCATCCAGTACGCCGTGGACGAAGCCGTCGACGCCGGTGCCGACACGCTGGTGTTCGTCACCAACCGCTACAAGCACGCGATCGCCGACTACTTCGACAAGGCGTATGAGCTGGAAGAAAAGCTCGCCGAGAAGAACAAGGCCGAGCTGCTCGATATCCTTCGCGGCATCCTTCCGTCGCGCGTGCGTTGCGTGTTCGTCACCCAGCCGGAGGCCCTCGGGCTGGGCGACGCGGTACTGCGCGCCGCCCCGGTGGTCGGCAACGAGCGTTTCGGCGTGATGCTTCCCGACGACCTGATCTGGAACAAGGGCAAGGGCGCCCTGCGCCAGATGGCCGAAGTGGCCGCCGCCAACGACGCCGGCGTGATCGCGGTGGAAGAGGTGCCGCAGGCCGACACCGACAAGTACGGCATCGTCGACGCCACCGAGGCGGTGAGCGATCGCGCGACGGTGATCCGCCACATGGTGGAGAAGCCCAAGCCGGCCGACGCGCCGTCAAACCTCGCCGTGGTGGGGCGCTACGTACTGCCTTGCGAGATCTTCAATTATCTGAAAAACACCACACCGGGTGCGGGCGGCGAGATCCAGCTCACCGACGCCATCGAAAACCTGCTCAAGGACCAGCGCAAGGTGCTGGCCTATCGCTTCGAAGGGACGCGCTTCGATTGCGGCAACAAGGCCGGGCTGGTTCTCGCCACCATGGCCATGGCGCTGGAAGACCCCAAGCTCGCGCCGATCGTGCGCGAGTACGCCAACAAGGCATAAACCTCCGCGCGTGCGCCGTGGCCCGGTCCTTGCCGGTGCCACGGCGCACGCGCCGACGCTTCGCCATCACTCCACCGGCAGCGTTGCCATGAAGGTCGGCCGCCGATATGCCTTGACCTGCTGTTCGAGCGCGTACGCGATACCGATCAGCGTCGGTTCGCTCCACTTCGTGCCGAAGAACACCACGCCCACCGGCAGTTCGTGCGCGAATTCGACCGGAAGCGTAATCGACGGGTAGCCCGCGATGGCCGCGGGCGCGGATACGCCACCCACGGTCGGATCGCCGCTCACCACGTGGTCGCCCAGCACGAGGTCCGTCGTAAAGGCAGGCCCCCAGCTTGGCGCGAGCAGGGCGTCCAGGTGGTCTTTCTCCAAGGCCGCGTCGATGCCTTCCGGGCCGGCGAGTCGCCGGTTGGTGTCGCGTTTCTCGATGAAGGCCGGGTCATCCACGCCGCCTTTGGCCTGCGCGGCCAGGAACAGATCCTGACCGAACCATGGCATCTCCTTCGCCGCTTCGCGTTCGTTGAAGGCGATCAGGTCGGCCAGGGTCCTCATCGGCTGATCGGGACGCGTCGCCAGATAGGCGGCTATGTCGTGCTTGAAGTCGGTGAGCAGCACGTCGAGTTCGCGCTGGCTCAGTTCGTTCAGGTGGGGAATCGTGACCGGATCGACGACGATCGCCCCCTGCGCCTTGAGCACGGCGATGGTATGGGCCAGCGCGCGGTCGGCGTTGGGCTCGATGCCCGCCAGTTGGCGCGCCACGCCGATGCGCTTGCCACGCAGGGCATTGGGATCGAGGAATCGCGTGTAATCCGTCGCATGGCGGTCCGCCTCGGCGGTGGCCGGGTCGCGGGCGTCGCTGCCGGCGATGGCCGAGAGCACGGTCGCCGCATCGGCGACGCTGCGCGCCATCGGTCCGGCGGTGTCCTGCGTGGCCGAAATGGGAATGATGCCCGTGCGGCTGACCAGGCCGACCGTCGGCTTGATGCCGACCAGCCCTGTCATGGACGCGGGGCAGAGGATCGAGCCGTCGGTCTCGCTGCCGATCGCCGCCGTGGCGAGGCCCGCTGCCACCGCGGAACCGGAGCCCGCGCTGGAGCCGCACGCGTTGCGGTCGAGCACGTAGGGGTTTCGTGTGAGGCCGCCGCGTCCCGTCCAGCCGCTGGTGGCGTGGGCGGAACGCATGTTGGCCCACTCGCTGAGGTTGGCCTTGCCGAGGATGATCGCGCCGGCCTTGCGCAACTTCGCGGTGACCGTCGCGTCGCGTGGCGCCGGTTTCGACGTCAGGGCAAGGGAGCCGGCGGCGGTCATCATGCGATCGCCCGTGTCGATGTTGTCCTTGAGCACGATCGGAATGCCGGCCAGCGGCCCCTTGCCGCCCGCCTTCGCCGCGATGGCGAGCGCATCGGGGTTGGTCTCGATCACCGAGCGCAGGTTCGGCCCCGCGTGGTCGATCGTGGCAATGCGATCCAGGAACAGGCGCGTTATGCCGTCGGGCGTCAGCGTGCCGTGGGCATAGGCCTCGCGGAGCGTCGCGATCGACGCGAAGGCGTCGTCCTGGGTGGCCTCGCGGGCCTGTGCCGCGAGCGGCAGCGCGAGCGCCAGCGACATCGCGAGACGGGATACGTGCGTCATGAGCGGTCTCTCCCCCGAGTGGTCCGCGCATCGTATCGCTAATCGGCGGCTATACTCGACCGCTCAAGGGGAGAATGCGATGCGACGCTGGTTCTTGCTCGTGCTCATGCCGTTCGCCGCGCTGGCGCAGGAGTCGCCAGCGCCCGACACGCTTGCGCAACGCATCGCCGCCTGCACGAGTTGCCACGGCGAGCGCGGCGAGGGGGGCGACAACGGCTTCAATCCGCGCCTCGCCGGCAAGCCGGAGGGCTACCTGCATCGACAGCTGCTGGCGTTCCAGCGGGGCCTGCGTCACTACCCGATCATGGAGCACATGGTGGCGCCGCTGACCGATGCCTACATGCGCGAGATCGCCACGTATTTCGCCGCGCAGGACGTCCCCTACGCGACCCATCCCACGCCGGCGATGTCGCCCCGGGCGGTGACACGCGGCGAGCAGCTTGCCACGAAGGGCGACCCGGCCCGGGGCATCCCGCCATGCATGGCCTGCCACGGTCCCCAGCTCACCGGCGTGCAGCCGGACATCCCCGGGCTCGTCGGCCTGCCTTACGATTATGTCAGCGCCCAACTCGGGGCGTGGCGCACCGATACCCGCGGCACGATCGCGCCCGATTGCATGGCCACCATCGTCAGCCGCCTCACCGACTCGGACATCAGTGCGGTATCCGCCTGGCTGGCGTCGCGGCCGGTGCCCGCCGATGCCCATGCGGCCGCCGCCGGCAGCGTGGCGCCGCCGTTGCGCTGCGGCGTGCTGGGGGGATGACCATGCGCATCGCCCTGCGCGTTCTTCTCGCTGCCGCGCTGATCCTTGGCGCCGCCGCCGCCCACGCCGGCGATCCCGTCGCGCGTGGCCGCTACCTCGCCACCGTCGGCGATTGCGTGTCGT
>CAJYHU010000040.1 GCA_913774655.1 uncultured Luteibacter sp.
AACTCCGGCACCACCATGTCGTCGATGTTGTCGATGGCGTTCAGGAACCGCAGGCAACCGTCGCTGGTATCGGGCCACATCGGATTCAGGTAGATCAGCGCGGTGGCGATCTTCGACTTGCTGTCGGTGTGGATCGTGCCGTGGCGGCGGTTCAGAAGCCGGCACAGGGTAACCAGGGTGGGGTAGTTCTCCAGCCCCGGGATGCCCAGATGGCGCCCGATGGCGGCGGAAAACGCCCGCGAGGTCATCTGGTCGACCAGTTCGTTCACCGATGGGCCGCAGTCGCCGGCGTCATAAGGAAAGAAGCCGGCGCTGGTGTAGTGGGGAAAGTCGCGGTCGAGGTCGCCACGGGCCTCGTCGGGCAGTTGCCCATGCGCGATCATGAACGAGAACGGCTCGTGCCGGATGTCTGTGTCGGGACGCTCCAGTCGGGCGGGGTCGAGCAGCATGGCGGGCGGTTCTCGGTGGGTACCTCAGGCGCCATTGTATCGTGTCAGCCCCATCCTGAAGCGTCGATCGGGCAGGGATCGTTCATGCTTTTTCCGGTGGACAGGCGGCCTCTTCAGGCCTATCATTCTTACCCGCCCAGCGATTCCTTATCCCCAAGGCCCACGAGCCGCTTCGACGCAGGCTTGCGGGCTTTGCTGCACCTGAAGGCGGCCATCCCATGCATACTCCTGCTCTGCTTGCTCTCGAAGACGGCAGCGTTTTTTACGGCCACGCGGTCGGTGCCCGCGGCGAAACCGTCGGTGAGGTGGTGTTCAACACCGCCATGACCGGTTATCAGGAAATCCTGACCGACCCGTCGTACAACCAGCAGATCGTCACCCTGACATATCCCCACATCGGCAACACCGGCACCAACGACGTCGACGTCGAGGCGCCCCGCGTGCACGCGGCGGGCCTGATCGTGCGCGACGTGCCACGTCTGGCAAGCAACTGGCGCAGCCAGGAGCCCCTGCCGCATTACCTCGCTCGCCACAACGTCGTGGCCATCGCGGGGATCGACACCCGTCGCCTGACCCGCATCCTGCGCGAGAAGGGCGCCCTCAACGGCTGCATCGTCGCCGGCGACGCGATTGATGCGGACGCTGCCGTGGCGAAGGCCAGGGCCTTCCCCGGTCTCAACGGCATGGACCTGGCCAAGGTCGTCAGCACCGCGTCCGCTTACACGTGGTCCGAAGGCGTCTACGACCTCGATCGCCAGGCCTTCGCCAACGTGCCGAAGACCTACCGCGTGGTCGCGTACGACTTCGGCGTGAAGCAGAACATTTTGCGCCTGCTCGCCGGGCGTGGGGTGGACATCACGGTGGTGCCGGCGCAGACGCCCGCCGCCGAGGTGCTGGCGATGCAGCCTGACGGCGTGTTTCTCGCCAACGGTCCGGGCGATCCGGCCGCCTGCGATTACGCCATCGAGGCGGCGAAAACCATCCTCGAGACGAAGATCCCCACGTTCGGCATCTGCCTGGGCCACCAGATCATGGCGCTGGCGATCGGCGCGAAGACGCTGAAGATGAAGTTCGGCCACCACGGCGCCAACCACCCGGTGAAAGACCACGACACCGGCCGTGTGCTGATCAGCTCGCAGAACCATGGCTTCGCCGTGGATCCCGCGACGCTGCCGGCCAACGTGCGTATCACCCATACCTCGCTGTTCGACGGCTCGCTGCAGGGCTTCGCCCTCACCGACCGCCCGGCGTTCTGCTTCCAGGGTCATCCGGAAGCGAGTCCCGGCCCGGAAGACGTCGGCTACCTGTTCGACACGTTTATCGCCGCGATGGAAGCGCACAAGGCGACGCGGGCGTAACCCGCCGCACGCTCCTGCCGTCCATCCCGCCTTCGATTCGCGAGAGAAACCATGCCAAAGCGCACCGACCTCAAGACCATCCTCATCATCGGCGCCGGACCGATCGTTATCGGCCAGGCCTGCGAGTTCGATTACTCCGGCGCGCAGGCCTGCAAGGCGCTGAAGGAAGAAGGCTTCCGCGTCGTCCTGGTCAATTCGAACCCGGCGACGATCATGACCGACCCCGGCACGGCCGACGCCGTGTACATCGAACCGATCAACTGGCAGACCGTCGAGCGCATCATCGCCAAGGAACGCCCGGACGCCGTGCTGCCCACCATGGGCGGCCAGACCGGCCTCAACTGCGCGCTCGACCTCGCCGACCACGGCGTGCTCGAGAAATACGGCGTGGAGCTGATCGGCGCGTCGCGTGACGCCATCCGCATGGCCGAAGACCGCGACCTGTTCCGCAAGGCCATGGCCGACATCGGCCTGGATTGCCCCAAGGCGGCCGTGGCCCGCTCGCTGGAGCAGGCGCTGGAGATCCAGCAGACCGTCGGCTTCCCCACCATCATCCGCCCGAGCTTCACCCTCGGCGGCTCGGGCGGCGGTATCGCCTACAACAAGGAAGAATTCCTCGAGATCGTCTCGCGCGGCCTCGAACTGTCGCCCGTGCACGAAGTGCTGGTCGAGGAGTCGGTGCTGGGCTGGAAGGAATTCGAGATGGAAGTGGTTCGCGACCGCGCGGACAACTGCATCATCGTCTGCTCGATCGAGAACTTCGATCCGATGGGCGTGCACACCGGCGACTCCATCACGGTAGCCCCGGCGCAGACCCTCACCGACAAGGAATACCAGCGCCTGCGCAACGCCTCCATCGCGGTGCTGCGCAAGATCGGCGTGGACACCGGCGGCTCCAACGTGCAGTTCGGCATCAACGCCGAAGACGGCCGCGTGGTGGTCATCGAAATGAACCCGCGCGTGTCGCGTTCGTCGGCGCTCGCCTCCAAGGCCACGGGCTTCCCGATCGCCAAGGTCGCGGCCAAGCTGGCCGTGGGTTACACCCTCGACGAGCTGCGCAACGACATCACCGGCGGTCTCACGCCGGCGTCGTTCGAGCCGTCGATCGATTACGTCGTCACCAAGATCCCGCGTTTCGCGTTCGAGAAGTTCCCGGCCGCCGATGCGCGCCTCACCACGCAGATGAAGTCGGTCGGTGAAGTGATGGCCATGGGCCGCACCTTCCACGAGTCGATGCAGAAGGCGCTGCGTGGGCTGGAGATCGGCAAGACCGGCCTCAACCCCACCGGCATTGACATCGGCAGCGAAGACGGCTTCCAGATGATCAAGCGCGAGTGGCGCGAGCCGCGTCCGGATCGCGTGTTCCACGTGGCCGACGCGTTCCGCGCCGGCCTCTCGCTGGACGAAGTGCACGATCTCACGCACATCGATCCGTGGTTCCTCGCCGCGTTCGAAGACATCGTGATGACCGAAGGCGAGGTGCAGCGCCAGGGCCTCCCGGCGCTGGACGAGCCGCGCATGCGCGAGCTCAAGCGCATGGGCTTCTCCGACGCCCGCCTGGCCGAACTGGTCGGCACCGACGAAGCCGCCGTGCGCCACGTGCGCCGCACGCTGGGCGTGCGCCCGGTCTATAAGCGCGTGGACTCCTGCGCGGCCGAGTTCGCCACCACCACGGCCTACATGTACTCAACCTACGAGGAAGAGTGCGAGGCCAACCCGACCCAGCGCGACAAGATCATCGTGCTGGGCGGTGGCCCGAACCGCATCGGCCAGGGCATCGAATTCGACTACTGCTGCGTGCACGCGGCGCTCGCCCTGCGCGAGGACGGGTTCGAGACCATCATGGTCAACTGCAACCCGGAAACCGTCTCCACCGACTACGACACGTCCGACCGTCTCTACTTCGAGCCGCTGACCCTTGAGGACGTGCTGGAAATCGTCGACCTCGAAAAGCCCAAGGGCGTTATCGTGCAGTACGGCGGCCAGACCCCGCTCAAGCTCGCCCGTGCGCTCGAGGCGGCCGGCGTGCCGGTGATCGGCACCAGCGCCGACTCGATCGACCTGGCCGAAGACCGCGAGCGCTTCCAGAAGATGATCCAGAAGCTGGATCTCAAGCAGCCACCGAACCGCACCGCGCGCAATGCCGACGAGGCGCTGGCCCTGGCGCGCGAGATCGGCTACCCGCTGGTGGTGCGTCCGAGCTACGTGCTCGGTGGCCGCGCCATGGAAATCGTCTACGCCGACGCCGACCTCTCGCGCTACATCCGCGAGGCGGTGCAGGTCTCCAACGAATCGCCCGTACTGCTCGACCGCTTCCTCGACCATGCCGTGGAGGTGGACGTCGACATCGTGGCCGACGCCGAGGGCAACGTGCTGGTGGGCGGCATCATGGAGCACATCGAAGAGGCGGGCGTGCATTCGGGCGACTCCTCGTGCTCGCTGCCGCCGTACTCGCTCACGCCGGAGGTGCAGGACGAAATGCGTCGCCAGGTGAAGCTGATGGCGCAGGAACTGAAGGTGGTGGGACTGATGAACACGCAGTTCGCCATCCAGGGCGAGGAGGTGTTCATCCTTGAGGTCAACCCGCGTGCGTCGCGCACGGTGCCGTTCGTGTGCAAGGCCACCGGGATGTCGCTGGCGAAGATCGCCGCGCGCGCGATGGCCGGTCGCTCGCTGGTCGAGCAGGGTGCCACGAAGGAAATCATTCCCTCGTATTACTCGGTGAAGGAAGCCATCTTCCCGTTCCTGAAGTTCCAGAACGTCGACCCGATCCTCGGCCCCGAGATGCGCTCGACGGGCGAAGTGATGGGCGTGGGCCGGACCTTCGGTGCCGCGTTCGCACGCGGCCACGAGGCGGCCGGCATCAAGGCACCGCCGAAGGGCAAGGTGTTCATGTCGGTGCGCGACGCCGACAAGGATCGCCTCCTGCCGATCGCCAGGGACGTCGCGGACCGTGGCTACACCGTCGTCGCCACGGCGGGCACCGCACGGTTCCTCCAGGACAACGGCGTTGCCTGCGAGCGCATCAACAAGGTGCTTGAAGGCCGCCCGCATATCGTCGACCTGATCAAGAACGGCGAAGTGGTCTACATCGTCAACACGACGGAAGGCAAGCAGGCCATTTCGGACTCCTTCTCCATCCGTCGCGAGGCCCTGCAGCAGCGCGTCACGTATTCCACCACGGTCGCGGGCGCGCGCGCGCTGGTGCACTCGCTCGACTTCCATACCGATCCGGAAGTGA
>CAJYHU010000041.1 GCA_913774655.1 uncultured Luteibacter sp.
CCCGAGCAGATCGTCGACTTCCTCACGCTGACGGGCGACACCATCGACAACGTGCCCGGCGTGGAAAAATGTGGCCCGAAGACCGCGGCCAAGTGGCTCGCGGAATACGCCGATCTCGACGCGCTCATTGCCGCCGCCGATCGCATCGGTGGCAAGATCGGCGACAACCTGCGCGCCGCCCTGCCCCGACTGCCGTTGTCGCGCGAACTGGTCACCATCCGCACCGATGTGCCGCTGGACCGCGGTCCCGCCGACCTGACGATGCGCGAGCCCGATGTGGATGCACTGCGCGAGCTCTACGCGCGCTACGACTTCAAGGCGGCGTTGAGGGATCTCGACATCGCGGCCCCGACCGCACCCGTCGCCGCCCCGGTGGCCACGCATACCGAGACGTCGCCCTCCCCCGCCGCCGACCTGCCCGTGGACTACGAACTGGTCGTCACCGAAGAGCGCCTGGCGGCGTGGCTGGAAAAAATCCAGACCGCGCCCCTCATCGCGTTCGACACCGAAACCACCGGCCTCGATCCGATGATGGCCGAGATCGTCGGCCTGTCGCTGGCGGTGGAACCCGGCAAGGCCGCTTACATACCCCTCGCGCACGACTACCCGGGTGCGCCGGCGCAGCTGTCGTCCGATCATGTGCTGGCCGCGCTCACGCCGGTGCTCGAAGACCCGTCGCGGCCGAAGGTGGGCCAGCACGGCAAGTACGACATCAACATCCTGTCGCGCTACGGCATCGCGGTGCGGGGCCTGCGCCACGACACCATGCTGGAGTCCTACTGTCTCAACGCTACCGCGACGCGCCACGACATGGATTCGCTGGCGCAGAAATACCTCGGCTACACCACCATCAAATACGAGGAAGTCGCCGGCAAGGGCGCGAAACAGATTTCGTTCTCGCAGGTCGACTGCGACACGGCCTGCCGTTATGCCGCCGAGGACGCCGACATCACCCTGCGCCTGCACCAGGCACTCTGGCCGCGACTCGAAGCCGAGCCGACGCTGCGCTCGGTGTACGACGACATCGAAATGCCGCTGGTTCCCGTACTGGCGAACATGGAGCGCACCGGCGTGCTCATCGACGCCAACGAACTGCGCCGGCAAAGCCAGCACCTGGGCCGTCGCATGCTCGAGCTGCAGCAGCAGGCGTATGCCGCGGCCGGTCACGACTTCAACCTCGATTCGCCCAAGCAGTTGCAGGCCGTGCTGTTCGACGAACTCGGGCTGCCCGCCAAGGTGAAAACGCCCAAGGGCCAGCCGTCCACCAACGAAGAAGCGCTCGAAGCCATCGCCGACGCGCACGAACTGCCGCGCCTGATCCTGGATTACCGCGGCCTGGCCAAGCTGCGCTCGACCTACACCGACAAACTCGCCGGCATCGTCAACCCGCGCACGGGCCGCGTGCATACGAGCTATCACCAGGGTGCCGTCGCCACTGGACGCATCAGCTCGTCCGACCCGAACCTGCAGAACATCCCGGTGCGTACGGAGGAAGGCCGCCGCATCCGCCAGGCCTTCGTGGCGCCCCCCGGCTGGCGGATCATGGCGGCCGACTATTCGCAGATCGAGTTGCGCATCATGGCCCACCTCTCCCGCGACGAGGGCCTGGTGCGCGCCTTCGCCGAAGGCGGCGACGTGCATCGCGCCACGGCGGCCGAAGTGTTCGACGTCGCCCCGGAAGACGTCACCACCAACCAGCGCCGCGCGGCCAAGGCCATCAACTTCGGCCTGATGTACGGCATGAGTTCGTTCGGCCTGGCCCGCCAGCTCGGCGTCGATCGCGGCGAAGCGTCCGACTACATGGGCCGCTACTTCTCGCGCTACCCGGGCGTGCGCCAGTTCATGGACGACACCCGCGACCGCGCCCATCGCGACGGCTACGTCGAAACCCTCTTCGGTCGCCGGCTCTACCTCGAAAACCTCAACTCGCGTAACCAGGCCCACCGCGCCGGCGCCGAACGCGCGGCCATCAACGCGCCGATGCAGGGCACCGCCGCGGACATCATCAAGCGCGCCATGATCGCGGTGGCCGCGTGGATCGAGCCGCGCGACGACGTCCGCCTGCTCATGCAGGTGCACGACGAACTGGTCTTCGAGGTCCGCGAGGACGCCGTCGACGAGGTGCGGGCGAACGTGGAGACACGGATGGTGGGGGCGGCGGCGCTCAGCGTGCCGTTGCAGGTGAGCATCGGGGTGGGCGCCAACTGGGACGAAGCGCATTGACGCGGGCGTCGCCCCACCCGTCGCCCTGTAGGCTATTGATTACCTTGAAAATGAACGATAACTAACTTTTTCTGTCGACATCGATGCAACTTTGGCCCACGGGCGGCGTCTATAGCTTCGGACGTACGCAACGGCGTCCGCATCGGTGTACTCCACCTCCCTGGAGTAACCCTGGAGCACCCCGGCTTTCCCCTGGGCCGGACGCTCCCCGGGCCCCGGAAGCACCCCTGGCTTCCGGGGCTTTTTTTTGCCTTCACATCGGCCGGGGCATCCTGCGCTCCACTCAACAGGAGGCACCATCCCATGCGCGCAGGACTCATCGTCGTCGGCGTCATCCTCATCGGCCTGGGTATCTGGGTCGTCGCGGGCAACGGCAGCTACAGCAAGACGGACACCCTGGCACAGGTGGGCTCGGCCAAGATCACGGCCACGCACGACAAGGCCGTGCCGCAGTGGGTCGGCATCGCGGGCATCGTGATCGGTGGCGTCGTGGCGGTCGCGGGCATCGCCCGTCGTCGCTGAGTCGTCGCGCCCGCGGCGCGTGAGGCCGGGGACCCGGCTTCACGCGCCGCGTGGCGGCTGTCGCGGTCTTCCCGCAAAATGGGCAGATGGATGTTTCCCACCTTCTCGATGATCTCAACGAGGCCCAGCGCGAAGCCGTCAGCGCGTCGCCGGGCCACTATCTGATCCTCGCGGGCGCCGGTTCCGGCAAGACCCGCGTTCTCACCCACCGCATCGGCTGGCTCACCCAGGTAGAGCGGGTACCCCCCTGGGCGATCCTCGCCGTCACCTTCACCAACAAGGCGGCGGGCGAGATGCGCGCCCGCCTGGATGGGCTGATCCCCGGCGGCACGCAGGGCCTCACCGTGGGTACCTTCCACGGCATCGCCCACCGCCTGCTGCGGCGGCACTGGCGCGAGGCGGGGCTGGTCGAAGGGTTCCAGATTCTCGACTCGGACGACCAGCAACGCCTCATCAAGCGCGTGGTCGCCGGCCTGGGTCTGGACGAAGCACGCTTTCCGCCCCGCCAGGCCGCCTGGCAGATCAACCAGTGGAAAGACGAAGGCAAGCGTCCGGACGGCATCGAACACCGCGACCATCCGGTGACGCGCACCTTCGTGGAGATCTACAAGGCCTACGAGCAGCAATGCCAGCGAGCCGGGCTCGTCGACTTTGCCGAGCTGCTGCTGCGCGCCCACGAGTTGTGGCTGAAGGACCCGCAGGTGCTGCGCCATTACCAGGATCGCTGGCGCTACCTGCTGATCGACGAGTTCCAGGACACCAACACACTGCAATACGCGTGGATCCGCGTGCTGGCCGGCACCACCGGCCAGGCCTTCGTGGTGGGTGACGACGACCAGGCCATCTACGGTTGGCGCGGCGCGCGCGTGGAGAACGTGCAGCAGTTCCTCAACGACTTCCCCGGCGCGACGACCATCCGTCTGGAGCAGAACTACCGCTCCACCTCGACCATCCTCAACGCCGCCAACGCGGTGATCGCCCGCAACGGCGGTCGCCTCGGCAAGCAGCTGTGGACCGACGGCGACGAGGGCGATCGCATCGCGCTGTACGCGGCCTATAACGAGCAGGACGAAGCCCGCTTCGTCATCGAGCGCATCCGCGAGCACATCGCCGAACACGGCAACGCGCGCGACTGCGCCATCCTCTATCGCTCCAACGCGCAGTCGCGCAATTTCGAAGAACAACTCATCCAGCGCAACCTGCCCTATCGTGTCTACGGCGGCCTGCGCTTCTTCGAGCGCGCCGAAATCAAGGATGCCCTGGCTTACCTGCGCCTGGCGGCCAACCGCCACGACGACGCCGCCTTCGAGCGCGCGGTCAACACGCCGCCCCGCGGCATCGGCGACCGCACGCTCGACGAACTCCGGCGCCGCGCGCGCACCGAAAGCAGCTCGATGTGGGAGGCCGCGCTCAACGAGGTGTCCACCGGCTCGCTCGCCGGTCGCGCGAAGAACGCCGTCAGGGCCTTCATCGGTCTCATCGACACGCTGCAGCGCACGTTCGGCGGCCACGATGGCGGCGGTGACGAACCCGCGGCGCTCGGGCTGGCCGAACAGATCGAACATGCCATCGTGCATACGGGCCTGCGCGATTTCTACGAAAACGACAAACGCGGCAACGGCGAAGCGCGGGTGGAAAACCTCGACGAGTTGGTCAACGTCGCCAGCCGCTTCGAGATGACGCCCGAAGACCTCGATGCCGGGCTCAACGAGCTGTCGGCCTTCCTCTCCCATGCGGCGCTGGAGGCCGGCGAAGGCCAGGGCGAGGCCTGGGACGACTGCGTCCAGCTCATGACACTGCATTCGGCCAAGGGCCTGGAATTTCCGATCGTGTTCCTGGTGGGTATGGAAGAGGGGCTTTTCCCCAGCCAGCGCTCCACCGAAGAAGAGAACCGTCTCGAAGAGGAACGCCGCCTGGCCTACGTGGGCATCACCCGTGCGCGCCGGAAGCTCTACGTCTCCCATGCCGAGTCGCGGCGCATGCACGGCACGGAGATGCTGGCCCGGCCGTCGCGCTTCCTCGGCGAGATCCCGCCCGAGCTCATCGACGAGCTGCGTCCGCGCGTCCAGGTCTCCCGCCCGGCCTACGCCGATCGCTTCGCCGGTACGTCGATCGAAGAGCCCCTGCCGGTGCGCCTGGGCCAGCGCGTGAGCCATCCGAAGTTCGGCGAGGGCACCGTGGTCAGCGCCGAGGGGGCGGGCGCGCACATGCGGGTCCAGGTGAACTTCGAAGGTGAAGGCAGCAAGTGGTTGGTTTACGCTTACGCGAACCTGACCGCGTTGTAAGGGGCTCCAACGTCGGCCGGATCACGATCTTCCCGAAGGAAGCCTCGTGATCTTTCGCCAGCGATGGTCCGTTGCGCGCGGCGCACACCGCCGCCAGGGTAAGACATGATCATCGGGATCGATCTGGGAACCACCCACAGCCTCGTCGCCGTCTGGAAAGACGGCGCGCCGCGCCTGGTGCCCAACGCACTGGGCCACGCGTTGACGCCCTCCTGCGTGGGTATCGACGACGACGGCAGCGTACTCGTCGGCGAGGCCGCGCGCGAGCGCCTCCAGACCCATCCGCAGCGCACCGCCGCGTTGTTCAAGCGCTACATGGGCAGTGCGCGCACGGTGAGGCTCGGCGACCGGGACTACCGGCCCGAAGAACTCTCCGCGCTGGTGCTGCGCTCGCTCAAGACCGACGCGGAGGCCTTCCTCGGCGAGGCCGTCACCGAAGCGGTCGTGACCGTCCCGGCCTATTTTTCGGATGCCCAGCGCAAGGCCACGCGCATCGCGGGCGAACTGGCCGGATTGACGGTCGAGCGTCTGCTCAACGAACCCACGGCCGCCGCACTGGCCTACGGTCTGCACGATGCGACGGCGGAAACGCAGTTTCTGGTATTCGACCTGGGCGGCGGCACGTTCGACGTGTCCATCCTGGAGATGTTCGAGGGCGTGATGGAAGTGCGCGCCAGCGCCGGCGACAACATGCTGGGTGGCGAGGACTTCACCCACCTGCTCGTCGACCGCCTGTTCGCCGAGGGGTTGCCCGAGGATGCGCGCCGGGATGCCCTGTTCATGCAGCGCCTGTCCGCGCGCGCGGAGGTCGCCAAGCGTGACCTCGGCGCGCGCGGCGAGGCGACCCTCGAGGCCTCCTGGAACGGCGCGTGCGTCGCGGTCACGCTGGACGCGGCCGCGTTCGAGAAACTCTCCCAACCCTTGCTCGACCGCCTGTGGCGCCCGATCGAGCGCGCCCTGCGCGACGCCCGCATCCGGGCGGCCGACCTGGACAACGTCGTGCTCGCCGGTGGCGCGACCCGCATGCCGATGGTCCGCGCCCTCGCCACACGCATGTTTGGCCGCTTCCCGGCCGTGGGCCTGAATCCCGACGAAGTGGTGGCGCTGGGCGCCGCCGTGCAGGCGGGCCTGAAGATGAAGGACGCGGCACTGAACGAGCGGGTGATGACCGACGTGTGTCCGTACACGCTCGGCACCGACGTGGCGCAGCGGCTCGAAAGCGGCGGACATGCCGAAGGCTTCTATGCACCGATCATCCAGCGCAACACCGTGGTGCCGGTGAGCCGGGTGCAACGATTCGTGCCGCTCTCGCCCCAGCAAAAGACGTTGCGCCTGGGCGTCTACCAGGGCGAGTCGCGCATGGTGCGCGACAACATCCTCCTGGGTGAGCTGAATGTTCCCATGCAGCCAGGCGCCGGCCACGCCGACGGGGTCGACCTGCGCTTCACCTATGACGTGAACGGTTTGCTCGAGGTCGAAGCGACCGTGGTCGCGAGCGGCCAGGTGCAGCGACTGGTGATCGAAAGCGGCGACTCGCATCTGTCACCGGCCGAGATCGCCGACCGTCTCGCCGCGCTGTCGCAGCTCAAGATCCACCCGCGCGACACGCTGGACAATCGCACGCTGCTCGCCCGTGCCGAACGCCTCTACGAACAGTTGCTGGGCGACATGCGCGATCACGTCGGCGCGATGATCCTGCGTTTCGAGCAGGTGCTGGCCTCGCAGGATCCGCGCCTCATCGCGCGCGATGCCGATGCGTTCCGCGAGGCGCTGAAGGCGATCGAGTCAGACGGGCGTTTCGCGCCCGACCCGGCGACCTGATGGCCACCACGGGTCCCTGGCATCTGCGGGAACTGGGGCTGCCGCCGTACGCCGACCTGGCCGCGGTGCGGCGCGCCTATGCGCAAGCGTTGCGGGCCATCGATCCCGGCGCCGATCCGGACGCGTTTGCCCGGCTTCGCGCCGCGTACGAGGCGGCCCGCGCATGGTGCGAGCAGGCTGAGGACGAGCCTGAACCGCCCGCCGCCGCTGACGATTCCGGCCCCGACGACGCGCCACCCGCGACATCGCTGATGGCCCAGGAAGCCGACGCGCGGCGCGACGCTGTGCAACTGGGGGACCGCTTCGTGACGGAGGTCCGTCGCGCAAGCCAGGCCGACGCCGTGGCATCGCTCGATCGCACGCTGGTCTGCCTGCGCACGCGCTATGTCGACGCGCCCGGGGAATTCGAAGAGCGGCTGATCGACCTGCTGGCGACGCAAGCGCTGCCGCACAGGGCGGCATTGTTCGAGGCCGCGGCGGAACGGTTCCACTGGGAGCACATCGGCCAGACCACGCCGCTGGCCGGCGGCCCGTGGATCGAACAGGTCTTCAAACAGCGGGAGGTCTGGCAACAACTGGCCGCCTCGCGGCGCAAGCGCTGGCTCGCGCTGATCGCGGAGGCCCCATCGCTCACGCCCCGTGTCGTGCGTCACTGGCCGGAGATCGAAGCGCTGCTTGCGTCCTACCGGCAATGGATCAGGCTCTACCTGGACGACGACGTGGCCAGGTCATGGCGCAAGGCCTTCGAGGCGATGCCCGACGCCAGCAAACGGTCGATACGTCACAGCGCCCCGTCCGCCGACGCCTATCGGCCGCGCGTCAAGAAAACACGGCAGTGGTTCCGGCTGCGTGGCTACGGCTTCTGGTTTATCGCCTGGCTGGCGTTTCAGATCGTAAGGCTCGTGGTTCAGTACGTCGACGGCAACGCCGTCGACGACACGCCGCGCACGTGCATGGACCTCTACCACCAGCTCTCTCGCCCCCATGCCTACGACGGCCTGACGGGCGACGAGATACGCGCGCTGAAGCAGCGCGGCGGGTGGTGTGTCCGCAACCGCTACTGGCCTGCGCCCACCCCGTAGGCGCGCGCCTTGCGCGCGACGACGCCCGTCGCGTGCAAGGCCCGCCGCGTCAGGGCGAAAGCCGTGGCACGCCGTGCTGGTCGCGTTCCTCGACCGCGGTCACGCGGGTATCGATCCGGCGGCCGCGATGCTCCGGCAACGCCTCTGCCACGCCGCCGCGCGAGAGCGCCAGCGCGTTGCGGTAACACCGCTGCGCGAGCTCCGGTTGTTGCTCGCCCAGATACACGTCGCCGAGCGCTTCCCAGGCGTCCG
>CAJYHU010000042.1 GCA_913774655.1 uncultured Luteibacter sp.
GTCAGCGTCGAGGGCGGTGAGACGAGGAAGCCGCCGACTTCGGTGATGTCGTTGCGCGCGCGAAGGTGCGCCACGCCGACGCGCGCCGTCACGGTGAGGTCGTAGGGGAGATCCCACTTGCCGTTGACGCCGATGAGCAGGCCGTCGACCTTGGTCTTCTGGCGCACGTCGTATTGCACTGACGGCCCGACGTACTGGCCCCGCCAGCCGGGATTGCCCAGGTTGACGTAACCGCCTTCGACGCCGAACAGGAACGGCCGTGCCACCACCCAGCGGTAGCCGCCGAGCACGGTGAAGCCGGTGGTGTCGCCGTCGTCCTTCGAGCGCGTCGCCGCGGGATCGCGGTCGATGTCGAAATGGGACGTGCCGCCGGTGATCGACACGAACGCGCCGGTCTGCGTGACGGACGCGGAGTCCGCCAGGGCGACGGCGGGCAGCGCGAGGAGGGCGACGGCGAGGGCCGTCGTGGAGATCGACTTGTGCATGGGGCTCCCTTGGTGACCCGATCCTGAGAATGAGGCGTGTCGCGGGCGCGCCCGCGGACGCCGGATTATAGGCGGCCTCGACGGCAACGCACGTGTCGGCGCCTGCCGCCAGGGCGCCGTGCCGTGACCATCGGCACACGACCGTGACCTCTGGCATGGGGCCCATCCGCCCCCCGCCGCTAGCATTGGTACCCTGCGCGAGCTCCCCGAGCCGCGCGCCGATCCGCTCGGAAGGGAATGGCCGGGCGCCTTTTGTTCCACGGGAGACCCCAGTGAAATCCACCCTTCTTGCTTCCGCGCTGCTGGCCGCCATGGCCGGCCTCGGCGCCTCGGCCGCCATCGCGGCCGACGATGTGCCCGCCATCCAGGACGCCGCGTTCAACGGCACCCTCAAGCTCGACGTCGACGCCACCGATACCGATCGCAGGATCCTGCGCGTCAAGGAAACCATCCCGGCGCAACCCGGCCCGCTCACCCTGCTCTATCCGCAGTGGATCCCGGGCCACCATTCGCCCACCGGCCCCATCGAGCAGTTCGCCGGCCTGATCGTGCACGCCAACGGCCAGCGCCTGGAATGGAAGCGCGACGAGTACAACGTCTACGCGTTCCACGTCGACGTACCCGCCGGTGCCTCGTCGGTGGAGGTGGAGTTCCAGACGCTGACCCCGCAGGATTCGCGCGCGGGCCGCGTCGTGATGACGCCGGACATCGTCAACGTGCAGTGGAACCAGGTGGCTTTGTATCCCGCCGGTTATCGCGCCGACAAGATCCAGGTCGAGGCCACGCTGAAGCTGCCCGCCGGCTTCCAGTACGGTTCGGCCCTTGAGCAGGCGAGCAAGAGCGGCGACGTCGTCAGCTTCAAGCCGATCGATTTCGACGACCTCGTCGACTCGCCCGTCTTCGCCGGCCGCTACTTCAAGCGCGTGGACCTGGACCCCAACGGCCGCTCGCCCGTGCACCTGAACATCGTGGCCGACGACGCCAAGTCGCTGGAGATCAAGCCCGACGCGCTCGATATCCACCGCAACCTCGTCAAGCAGATGGACAAGCTCTACGGCGCGCGTCACTACAACCATTACGACTTCCTGCTGGCGCTCACCGACAAGCTCGGCGGCATCGGCCTGGAGCATCACCGCTCGTCGGAAAACAGCGCGGCCCCGGGCTACTTCACCGAGTGGGACAAGAACTGGCTCGGCCGCGACCTGCTCGCGCACGAATACAACCACTCCTGGGACGGCAAGTACCGCCGCGGCGCCGATCTGGCCACGCCGAACTTCAACGTGCCCATGGGCGACAGCCTGCTGTGGGTGTACGAAGGCCAGACGCAGTTCTGGGGCAACGTGGTCGCCGCGCGTGCGGGCCTGGTGTCGCAGGACCAGGCGCGCGATCTGCTCGCCTTCGTGGCCGCCACCTACGACAAGGGTCGCCCGGGCCTGTCCTGGCGCAACATCGAGGACACCACCAACGATCCGACGATCGCCCAGCGCCGTCCGCTTGCGTATCGCAACTACCAGATGAGCGAAGACTATTACTCGGGCGGCCAGATGGTGTGGCTCGACGTCGACACCAAGCTGCGCGAACTGACCAAGAACAAGCGCTCGCTCGACGATTTCGCCAAGGCGTTCTTCGGCATGAACGACGGCGACTGGAAGGTCAACCCATACACCTTCGACGACGTGGCGAAGACGCTCAACGGCATCGCTCCCTACGATTGGGCCAAGTACCTGCATGACCGTATCGACGGCCACAAGGGTGACCTCGAAGGCATCGAGCGTGGCGGCTGGAAGCTCGTCTACACCGACAAGCCGTCCGACGCGGTGAAGGTCGCCGAAGGGCGGCGCCACTACACCGACGTGACCTACTCGGTGGGCTTCGGCGTGTCGTCCAAGGGCGACATCTCCGACGTGCTTTGGGACGGCCCGGCCTTCAAGGCCGGCCTGTCGCCCGGCATGCACATCGTCGCCGTGAACGGCAAGGAGTTCGACGGCGACGCGCTGAAGAACGCCATCACCGACGCCAAGGGCACCTCGGCGCCGATCGAACTGCTGGTGAAGAACTTCGACCAGTACAAGACGATCCGCATCGACTACCACGACGGCCTGAAGTACCCGCACCTGGAGCGGGACAAGGGCAAGCCCGACTGGCTCAGCGAGCTGTACAAGGCGAAGTGACAAGGAAGAGGGCGCCGGGAGGCGCCCTCTTTTCGTCGCGGGGTTTCACCGGCAGGCCGTAGTCGGCGATGGTGACCTGGCGAATCACCAGGCGGCTTCCCTCCGTGCCCTCGATGCGGACTTCGTTCACCGTGGGATAGGGCCATCGGTTGGCGAGGGGGCACGTGCCCACGCCCAGCGCCACGCCGGGCTCGATCATGGCCGATTCGCAGACGTCTTCCCCGTCGAACTGGGTGGTGAGCAGCGCAGCGTTCGTCAGGCCGGTGCTGTCGAAATACAGGGTGAAATGGCTGTGCTCGCCAAGCGCGTGGCGCACCTGCATCACCAGGTCGGCGTCGTCGTCGAAGTGCGCGATCAGCTGGCGCGGATGCGTGGCGGACAGCGCCAGACGGCCTCCATCACCGATGCGCCAACGGGTGTGCCTGCTCTCGACGCAGGCGCCGCCGGGGTGCACGCGGGCCCCTTCGAACACGTCGTGCAGCAACGTGGCGCGAGGCATGACGATGACGGGCTTGCAGCGCATGGCACCTCTCCTTGTGCGGGCGGGTCCTTCGTCCTGAAGGATCGTGGACGACAGCATGCCCGCGTACCGGTGGGCCACGCCATGGGTGGTGCGGGGAAACGTGGCGTCGTTTCGGCAGCGCGCGATCCGGGCCTTGCCAGGCCTGGCAATTCGCGGGTTGCCGACGACAGCGGACCGGTAGGCCCGCCTCGGCGATCGCCGGACTAGGCCGGGTGCCGCAATCCGGCTACAATGCCGGTCCGCTATCTACGCGCCCGTAGCTCAGCCGGATAGAGTAGTGGCTTCCGAAGCCATTGGTCGGGGGTTCGAATCCCTCCGGGCGCGCCATTTTCCGCATCGCGATCCTCGCCTGTCAGGCGACGGGCCCGTCCGATCGCTCCCCCTCGTCGAGCCTCTTTCCCGTTCCGATGCGATAGCGCCGATACACGGTGTCGTCGTCGCCGCCTTTGGTCAGTGTGCCGGCATAGGTCATGCTGGCTGCCATGAGCACACGGGTCGAGGGCAGGTTGTCAGGATGGACCATCGCGTCGAGCGACAGGATGTCGAGCACGCCCGGCAGGCGGAGAACGAGCGCCTGCACGGCTTCACGCATGAAGCCGCGACCGAGAAAGGCGTCGCCCATCCAGTAACCGAGCCACCCCAGTCGCGTATCCACCGCATCGCGTCGCGCCCGGACCCATCCCACGGCCGTACCCGTGGCTTTCTCGACGATCAGCAACGGTAGCTGGGTGCGACGTTCGAAGGCGTCGCGCGCGTCGGCGATGCGTGCGAGGGCGTCGTGTTCGGTCAGGGGGAAGGGCCAGGATGTCCATCGGCCGACAGACGGCGTCACCAGGGCCACGAGTCGCGACGCGTCCATGGCGTGCGGGAGACCCAGCAGAAGCCGCTCGCTTTCGATCGTGTCGCTCGCCCCGGTGGTCCGGTGTTCGATCCGGATGAGGCGCCATCTTAAGCGACTGCCCTAACGAAAAACGCCCCGGTCGGTGGACCGGGGCGTTCGATCAGGCCAGACGCGATACCGGCTAGATGCGGGGACCGCGGCGCAGGCCGCCGAACAGCAGCGACAGGATGAACAGGATCAGGAACACCACGAAAAGGATCTTCGCGATGCTGGCGGCGCCCGCGGCGATACCGGTGAAACCGAAGATCGCGGCGATGATCGCGATCACGAAGAAAATGACGGCCCAATGCAGCATGAGGATGGCTCCTGGATAGGTTGAGAGGAAATCAGTACTGGCGGTCGATGTCGTTGCGGAAGGCGTGGATTTCTTTCTCCACGTCGTCCTTCGCCCTGCCGTAACGCTCCTGGATCCTGCCGGCCAGGTATTCGCTATTGCCCTCGGCGACGTCGAGATCGTCATCGGTCAGTTGGCCCCACTTGGCCTTGATCCTTCCCTTGAGCTGCTTCCACTGGCCTTTGATGACGTCTTCGTTCATGACCTCTCCTTTCGATGCGTGACGCCCGCCGGGGCGGGTTGCGTGCATTCGACCATCGGGGACCTGAAAGAGTCGTCGTGGCTCGGTGAGTCGCCGCCTCACCGGTCTTTGTCACGATGCTCACGAAAATCCACCCCGTCCGGCGCTCACGCAGCCGTAGCCGAGCGCCCGACGCGCTCCGAGGGGGGCCGGTCATCGCGGATGGGCGGGGAGCATCCTGCGATCGGACCGGATGGTTCGATCCCGCGAACCGTGGCGGTCTTGCAACGTGGGAGCGCCAGAGCGCGTTGCACCAGGGCGGAGTCGCAGGGAGACCTTGGCGTCCACCCTCGCGGCGTGGGCAACATTGATGCGGCATCCCCGCACTTGCGCGATGAACCAAAAGAAAAGGCGCGGCCGGAGCCGCGCCTTCTGGGCGATGCGAGTGGACGAAGAGTTACTTCTTCTTGACCTCGAACGACTCGTTGCCGACGGCCTGGCCGTTGAGCGACACGACGACCTTGTACTTGCCTTCCGGCCACTCGTTCGGGTTCTGCACCTTGAACGTGGTGACGGCCGGGCCATCGGTGCTGATCGACTGGCTGATGTCGCTGACCGTGGTCGCGGTCTCGCCGTCCTGGAAGGTCCACTTCGCGTTCAGCGTCGCGCCGGCGCTTGTGCCGTCGGTGGCGACTGAGGCGTAGATCGTCTTTTCGTTCGGCGTGAACGTGGTCTTGGCCTTGGCGACCTTCTTGTCGTTGCCCACGGCGTTGCCGAGGGTGACCGACTCGACCTTCAGCGACTCGCTGGCGGCGGCCGGGGCAGCCGGTGCGGTGGGCTGGGCGGCCGGCGCGGCAGCGGCGGTGGTGGTGGCGGCCGGAACGACCGGAGCCGTCGCGGCATGGGCCGGGGCGGTGGCGGCGGCCGCCGGCGCGGTGGAGGCCGCGGCCGGGGCATTCTGCTGTTCGTCCTTCTTGCCGCAGGCGGTGAGGACCAGCAGGCCGGCAACGGTGGCCGTGGCGAGAGCGGACGAACGCAAGGAAAGCTTCATGGGTGGGTTTTCCGGAATGTCTTAGGTCGAAAGGAGCGGCGCCGCCGCAGGTTACAGACTACACAACTAAAGGCAAGACCAATGAAGAGTGCATGAATGCCCTGTTCATCATTGACGGGCGCCGCGCGGGTTCGATGGGCGCGCGGCCGCGTCGGTGCTGCGGAAGGGGTTGATGTCCAGGCCGCCGCGGCGGGTGTAGCGCGCGTACACCGTCAGCTCGCGCGGCGCGCATCGCGCGCGCAGGTCCATGAAGATGCGCTCCACGCACTGTTCGTGGAATTCGGTATGGTTGCGGAACGACACCAGGTAACGCAGTAAGCCCGCAGGGTCGATGGGGGCGCCCACGTACGACACCTGCACGCTGCCCCAGTCCGGCTGGCCGGTCACCGGACAATTGGAGCGCAACAGGTGCGACACGAGCACCTCGCGCACCTCACCGTCGCCGGCGCGAAGGAAATCGGCCCGGGGCGGCCCGTAGCAGTCGATGTCGATGTCCATCGCGTCGATCAGGTGGCCATCCGGTTCGCCGATGGGCGTGCCACGCAGGTCGTCCGGGGCGTGCAGGGTCACCTGCACCGGCCCGCCAGCGGTGGCTGAGAGGTCGCGCGTCAGCGTGTCGGCAAGGGCGGCGGGCGAGTCGATGCGCTCCTGGGCGAAGCTGTTGAGGTAGAGCTTGAACGATTTGGATTCGACGATGTTCGGCGTGGTCGCCGGGACGCGGAACGTCGCCACCGCCACCTGTGGCTTGCCGCGCGCGTCGAGCCACGACAGCTCGTAGCCGTTCCAGAGGTCTTCGCCATGGAATGGCAAGGCGGCGTCGTCGACGCCGATCTCGTCGCGCTTGCCCTGGCGTGGGATGGGAAACAGCAGGCTGGCGTCGTAGCGATCGGCGTAGACGGTGGCCTTGCCGAGCGGCGAATGTTCGGGAGACGGCATGAGGAAGGGGAAGGCAGGAACCGACGCCCATTATAGGGCGTCGGTCCCCGGAGACGGCAGGCGGGTGCGGCGAGGCGCACGCAAGGCGCATCGCGTCCCTGCGTTCGGCCCCTCGACACCTCTCTCAGCCATTGATCGTTCCCATCATCACCGCCTGGTAGCGGTCGCCTGCCGCTGCGTCCGGCGGGAACACCGCGTCGATCTGCGCGATCTCGTCCGGACTCAACACGACGTCCATCGCGTCGGCGTTTTCGTCCAGGTAGGGCACGCGCTTGGTGCCCGGGATGGGCACGATGTCATCGCCCTTGGCCAACACCCAGGCCAGCGCCAGCTGGCCGGCCGTGCACCCCTTGTCGGCCGCGATGCCCTTGACCTTGTCGACGAGGGCCAGGTTGCGGGTGAAGTTCTCGCCCATGAACCGGGGGTTGTGGCGGCGGTAATCGTCCTCGGCGAAGTCTTCCGGCCGGGTGATGGCACCGGTGAGGAAGCCTCGGCCCAGTGGGCTGTACGCGACCAGGGCGAGGCCGTGCTCGCGGCAGGCGGCAAGGGTGCCGGTGGTTTCCGGGTCGCGCGTCCACAGTGAGTATTCGCTCTGCAGGGCGGCGATCGGGTGCACCTTCACGGCGCGGGCGATGGTCGCCGCCGAGGCCTCGGACAGCCCCAGGTAGCGCACCTTGCCCTCTTCGACCAAGCGGGCCATGGTGCCGACGGTCTCTTCGATCGGCACCTCGCGGTCGACCCGATGCTGGTAATACAGGTCGATGTGATCGGTCTTCAGGCGGCGAAGGCTGCCTTCCACGGCCGTGCGCACGTACTCCGGGCGACCGCTGATGCCGCGCCTGGACGGATCGTCGGGGTCACGCACGATGCCGAACTTGGTGGCTAGAAACACCGCCTCGCGACGCCCCTGGAGGACACGGCCGATCAATGCCTCGTTCGTGTGCGGTCCGTAGGCATCGGACGTATCCCAGAAGGTGATGCCCCGTTCCAGGGCGCGCTCGAGCGTGGCGACGTTCTGCGAATCGTCGCCCCGGCCGTAGAACTCGCTCATGCCCATGCAGCCCAGGCCCTGGGCCGAGACCTGGGGACCGTTCCTGCCGAGGGTGCGTGTCTTCATGCGTGTTTCCTTGGATTCGAGGGGGCGGAAGCCGTGGCGGGTGACGCCACGGCGGGGGAAGGCGTGGCGTCGGCGTACATCGATCCGTACAGGGCGATCTTCTCGTCGATGCGGACGATGGTTTCGTCCAGCGAGGCCCGTTGCTCGCGCAGGTGGGCGGCATGGCGCACCAGCAGGTCGCCGCGCTGGCGGATGCTGTCGGGCGTATCGCCCTCGCGGCGCAGCCGCACGTACGCCTGGATATCGCGCATGGGCATGCCGGTGGCGCGTAGCTTGAGCACGAACTGGATGAAACGCATCTCGATGTCGCCGTAGACGCGCTGTCCGCTGCGTCGTGGCACCGGATCGATCAGGCCGATCTGTTCGTAGTAGCGCAGGGTGTGGGTCGTCAGGCCGGTGGCCAGGGCGGCCTCGGCGATGGTCATGGCGGTAGGCATGACGGGAAGCGTACGACTTCGAGTGCGCTCGAAGTCAACAGCGGTGGTTGGCGGCGGGTGCCGGCGCCTTGGCCTGTTCCGGGGAGGGGCGGGTCGCGGGCGGGGCCCGTGCCTATGGACGTCGGACTGGCTCGGCCTGGCCGGCGCTCAGGCCGGGGTCAGCGATTCGATCGGCGTGGGCTTGTGGTCGCTGTCCAGCGCGATCATCACGAAGTTGCCGCGCGTGCATAGTTCGCGCTCACCGGTGATGAGGTCTTCGGTGTACATGGCGACGTCCACGTTCATGGAGGTGCGGCCCACGGACACCACCGTGGCGATCAGCTCGACCATCTGGCCCTTGCGCACCGGCACATGGAAATCCACCTGCTCGGAACGGGCCGTGACCACCACCTTGCGCGAATAGCGCGAGGCCGCGAGGAACGCCGCCTTGTCCATCCATGCCAGCGCCTGGCCGCCGAACAACGTGCCCAGGTGGTTGGTGTGGTCGGGAAAGACGATCTCGAGGAGACGGGCCTCGGTGGGACGGGCGATGGGAAGCATGGTGGCGTCGGCGGTCATGAGTGAGCCCATTCTATCGCGAAATTGCTGCACTGCCGCATCGACGCGTTTCCCGGCGCGATCGGTTCCCTTCGTGAAAACGAAACCGATCGCGGCCGGCCAGGGGGTCAGAACGAGGCGTCGAAGGTGACCTCGCCCTGCACGCCCACCTGGTAGGACGACACGCGGCGCTCGAAGAAGTTGGTGAGC
The DNA here is from genome assembly GCA_913774655.1 of uncultured Luteibacter sp. Lineage (GTDB taxonomy): Bacteria > Pseudomonadota > Gammaproteobacteria > Xanthomonadales > Rhodanobacteraceae > Luteibacter > Luteibacter sahnii. Next base: position 8,884 of record CAJYHU010000042.1, read on the forward strand.
TCCTGGACGTCCTGGAGCTCCATGAAGTCGAACGGGTTCTTCGCCCCGTACTTCTTAGGCATGTCCAACTGCACGAGGCGCTGGTCGGCGCAGTATTCGAGGTACTGGCGCATGTCGTTCACCGACAGGCCGGCCACGCCGCCGGAGAGCACGTCCTGGGCGAACTGCGTTTCGCACGCGATGGCTTCTTCGAGCATGTCTTCCACCTGCTGGCGCATGGTGTCGTCGAAGAGATCCGGCTCCTGCTCGCGCACCGTGCGCACCACGTCGAACGCGAACGCCATGTGGCCCGACTCGTCGCGGAACACCCAGTTGGTACCCGAGGCCAGGCCGTGCAGCAGGCCGCGCGAGCGCAGGTAATACACGTAGGCGAAGGCGGCGAAGAAGAACAGGCCCTCGATGCATGCGGCGAAGCAGATCAGGTTCAGCAGGAACTGACGACGGTGCTCGCGGGTTTCCAGGCGGTTGAGGTTCTGGATGGAGTCGATCCACTTGAAGCAGAACTCGCCCTTCTGGCGGATCGAGGGAATGTTCTCGAGCGCCGCGAACGCCTTGTTGCGCTCCGACGGTTCGGGGATGTAGGTGTCCAGCAGCGTGAGGTAGAACTGCACGTGCAGGGCTTCTTCGTAGAGCTGGCGCGAGAGGAACATCCGCGCCTCAGGCGAATTCACGTGCTGGTAGAGGTTGAGCACGAGGTTGTTGGACACGATCGTGTCGCCGGTGGCGAAGAACGCCACGAGGCGATGGATGAGGTGGCGGTCGGCGTCCGACATCTTCGACTTCAGGTCGGTCACGTCGAGCGAGAAGTCCACTTCCTCCACCGTCCAGGTGTTGCGGATGGCCGCGCGGTACATCTCGTAGAACTTCGGATACCGCATCGGGCGCAGGGTGAGCTCGAAGCCGGGATCGAGGAGATGGGAGTCGCGGGTGACGGGAACGGTGGACATGGGTGGCGGACCTCGAAATTCGTAAAAGGCTTGGCGGGAGAGGGCGGACAGGACGTGGCGGCGCGACGATCGTCAGGTCGAGGAGGCCGGTAACGCCTTCCTGGCGCCACCGGTTCGCTCGATCGCACGTCCATGCGCCCCCACGTCGCGTCCGGTCCCCCGGTTACTGACAGGCTTCGCAGTACTCGGGATTCTCGAGCGAGCAGAAGACCGCCGCCGTCGCCTGCTCCTGCGCGTCGACGACCGGGGCGACGGGCGCCGAGGCGGTCGCGCTGACGGTGGTCTTGGCGATGCGGGTGGCGGGGCGCGAACGCAGGTAGTAGGTGGTTTTGACGCCCGACTTCCAGGCGTACATGTACATTGAGGAGAGCTGGCCGATGTTCGGGTTTTCCATGAACAGGTTCAGCGACTGGCTCTGGTCGATATACGCGCCGCGCGCGGCGGCGAGATCGATCAAGGCCTTCTGCGGCAGTTCCCACACGGTGCGGTAGACGGCGCGCAGCGGCGCCGGGATGGCGGCCACGCCCTGCACCGAGCCTTCGGCGAGCTTGATCTGGTCGCGCACCTCGGCGGTCCACAGGCCCAGAGTCTTCAGCTCCTCGACGAGGTAGCGGTTGACCACGAGGAAGTCGCCCGAAAGCGTTTCGCGCTTGAACAGGTTGGACACCTGCGGCTCGATGCATTCGTAGCATCCGGCGATCGAGGCGATGGTAGCGGTCGGTGCGATCGCGATGAGCAGCGAGTTGCGCAGGCCGTGCTGCTTGATCCGGGCGCGCAGTTCGGCCCAGCGCTCGTCCTTGCCGTTCGGGGTGGCGGCCGGCCAGTAGTCGAACTGCAGCTCGCCGTTGGCGGCGCGGCTTTCGTCGAAGCCCGGATGGGCGCCGTCGCGCTCGGCGATCTCGTTCGATTGCGACAGCGCATGGAAGTAGATCTCTTCCTGGATCCGCGTGGACAGCGTGCGCGCTTCGTCGGAGTCGAACGGCAGGCGAAGCTTGAAGAAGACGTCCTGCAGGCCCATGACGCCGAGACCGACCGGGCGCCACTTCACGTTCGCCGTCTTCGCCGTGGCGATCGGGTAGAAGTTGAGGTCGATCACGCGGTTGAGCTGGCGCACCGCGGTGCGCACGGTGGTCGCGAGCTTGTCGAAGTCGAAGGCGCCGTCCACGACGTGACGGGCGAGGTTCACCGAGCCGAGGTTGCACACCGCCGTCTCGTTCTCGTTGGTGACTTCGAGGATCTCGGTGCAGAGGTTGGACAGGTGGATGACGTTTTCCGGACGCGCGGTCTGGTTGCTGGTCGCGTTGGAGCGATCCTTGAAGGTCATCCAGCCGTTGCCGGTCTGGGCCAGCGAACGCAGCATGCGGGCGTAGAGCTCGCGCGCCTTGATCGTCTTCACGGCGAGGCCGTCGGCCTCGGCCTTCGCGTAGGCGGCCTCGAACGCCTCGCCCCAGGTGTCGACGAAGTGCGGCACGATCTTCGGATCGAACAGCGACCAGTCGCCGTCGTTCTCCACGCGGCGCATGAAGAGGTCGGGCACCCAGTTGGCGAGGTTGAGGTTGTGCGTGCGACGGGCGTCGTCGCCGGTGTTCTCGCGCAGCTCGAGGAACTCCTCGATGTCGGCGTGCCAGCTCTCCAGGTACACGCAGGCGGCGCCCTTGCGCTTGCCGCCCTGGTTCACCGCGGCGACCGAGGCATCGAGGGTCTTCAACCAGGGCACCAGGCCGTTCGAGTGGCCGTTGGTACCCTTGATCAGCGAGCCGCGCGAACGGATGCGTGAGTAGGCCAGGCCGATGCCGCCGGCGAACTTGGACAGCTGCGCCACGTCGCCGTACTTGGCATAGATGGATTCCAGCGCATCCTGCGGCGAGTCGAGCAGGAAGCACGACGACAGCTGCTCGTGCGCGGTACCGGCGTTGAACAGGGTGGGCGAGCTGGCGAGGTATTCCAGCGAGGAGAGCATGCGGTATAGCTCGAGCGTCTCGGCCACGTCGTTGCCGCCGAGCGCGCAGGCGATGCGCATGAAGAAATACTGCGGCGTCTCGATGACGAAGCGCTTGGTCGGGTGGCGCAGCAGGTAGCGGTCGTAGACCGTGCGCAGGCCGAAGTATTCGAAGCGACGCGACGCGTTGATGTCGATGGCGTCGTTGAGCTTGCGCGCGTTGGCCTGCACGAAATCGCGCAGGCGGTCGTTGAGGATGCCCAGCTCCGAGCCCGTGGCGATGGACTGCGAGAACGACTGGATCTCCTGGCCGGCGACCTCCTTGTCGATGAACGCGGCGAGCAGGCGCGCGGCGAGCTGGCCGTATTCCGGCTCTTCGGCGGTGAGCGCCGCGGAGGTGCGGATCGACAGCTGGTCGAGTTCCTGGGTGGTGGCGCCGTCGTAGAGGCCGCCGATGGTCTTGAGCGCCACGCGCATCGGGTCGACTGAGTAGAGCCCGTCGGCGCTGCGGGTCACCGCGCGCACGATCTTGTTGACGTCGACCACTTCCTGGCCGCCGTTGCGCTTGGTGACGCGCATCTGGCCGGGGTTGTGCGGCGGGGTGAGGGCGAAGGCCGGTGGGGCGTCCTGGCGGTAGCCGGTGGCGGGTGCCTTGTCGGCGGCGGGGGCGGAAGGGGAAACGGCGGCCGTTTCGGCCGTCTCGGTGCGCTCGCGCGCGGCGGAATCCATCGTGGTCATGTCTGGCTTGCCCCAGCAACTGGTTCAGACACCCGTCCGTGTGGACGGGGCTCGAAGCGGAGCGGTGGGGCAAACGCGGAAACGGCCGGGACGGAGCGCCGATGGCTCCGGTCACGACGTGCCTCCCCGCGGAAGCCGCCACTACCCTCGTCGACGCCGGTCGTGGCGTCGATTGCTGGCAGGTCTTCGGACTCGTGGACGGGGGCTTTCGCCGGGCCTACCCGGGGCTTCCCGGTCGTTATCGACCAGTGCCTCGTTCCGGGGTCGTTTCCACTTACCGCTGCGGGGCAGTTCCGGATTCGCACCGGATTCCCTATTAGTTCCGACGGGCAGTCGCGCCTCCTCGGACACCAGCGGGACACACGATATAGGCGGGGGAGGGGGAGGTCAACACAATATGTAGGGGGTTCGCGTATGTCCTTGATCGGCCGGGAGTGATCCGTCGTGGGCGGATTCACCGGCCGCAAGAAAACGCGGCAGGGCGGCGCCGCCCGCCTGCGGCGAGGATCGCGGACCCATCCTCCACCTTGGATTCACGGCGCGGCGCCCACGCTTTCGGGCAGTGTTTCAAGGGGCAAGCCCATGTATGTGAGAGTCCGCGCGTTCCACCCGATGACGGTGTTCACCGCCATCGTTTTCGGCCTGTTCGGTGCCGTCCTGTTGTGGGGCGGCCTCCAGCTGCTGCACGTGGGAGGCTCGGCGTATTACCTGGTCGCGGGCCTGCTGACCCTGCTCTCGGCGCTGCTGTTGCTGTGCCGCTCGCGCCTGGGCGTCTACGTGTTCTCGCTGCTGCTGATCGGCACCACCGCGTGGGCGGTGTGGGAAGTGCGCCTGGACTGGTGGCAGCTGCTGACCCGCCTCGACCTGTGGTTTGGCCTGGGATTGTGGCTGCTTCTGCCGTGGTCGCGTCGCGGCCTGAGCCCGGGGCGCTTCACCAACACGGCCCGGGGCACCGGCGGCGGCTTCCTGTTTCTCTCCCTGCTTCTGATGGGCGCGGTCGGCGCTGCCGGTGCGTTGCAGCCGAACCCCGACCTGCGCGGCGACCTGCCGATGGCGGACGTGGCGGGTCCGGAAGGCGATCGCGCGATGCGCCCCGACGGGGACTGGACCGATTACGGCGGCTCGCCGTACGGACAGCGCTATTCGCCGTTGTCGCAGGTGAATGCGGACAACGTGCATCGTCTGGAAGTGGCCTGGAAGATCCAGACCGGCGATCGCCCGGGCCCGGATGACCCGACCGAGACCACCGACGAAAACACCCCGATCAAGATCGGCGACACGGTGTACATCTGCACGCCGCACAGCCGCGTGATCGCAGTCGACGCGGCCACGGGCACCCAGCGCTGGGCCTTCGATCCGCACCTGCAGAGCCCGGTCGGCTTCAAGCACTGGGAGCACATGACCTGCCGCGGGGCGTCGTACCACGACGACGCGAAGTACGCCGCCACCACGCCCGCACCGGCCTCGACGTCCGCACCGGCGGCGGCCTCCACGGCCTGGGTGCCCACGGCGACGGCCTCCGCCGTGTGCCCGCGGCGGATCTTCCTGCCCACGGCCGATGCGCGCCTGATCGCGCTGGACGCCGACACCGGCAAGCCCTGCGCCGACTTCGGCAACCAGGGCACGGTCGACCTGCGCGCCAACATCGGTCCGTTCACCCCGGGTGGCTACTACTCCACCTCGCCCCCGGCCGTGACGCGTAACCTGGTGATCATCAGCGGCCACGTCACCGACAACGAATCCACCAACGAGCCGTCGGGCGTCATCCGCGCCTTCGACGTGCATGACGGCCACCTGGTATGGAACTGGGACCCGGGCAAGCCCGACGACACGGCGCCCATCGCGCCGGGCGAGACCTACACCCGTAATTCGCCGAACGTGTGGTCGGTCTTCAGCGTCGATGAGAACCTTGGCATGGTCTACCTGCCGATGGGTAACCAGACGCCGGACCAGTTCGCCGGCACGCGCACGCCCACCTCGGAGAAGTACGGCGCAGGTGTCGTCGCGCTTGACGTCGCCACGGGCAAGGTGCGCTGGAACTACCAGTTCACGCACCACGACCTGTGGGACATGGACATCGGCGGCCAGCCCACGCTGATCGACCTGAAGACGTCGGACGGCATGAAGCCGGCCCTGGTCGCGTCCACCAAGCAGGGCAGCATCTACGTGCTGGATCGTCGCGACGGCACCCCGATCGTGCCTATCCACGAGGTTCCGCGTCCGCAGGGCGCGGTGCCGGGCGACCATACGTCGCCGACCCAGCCGATGTCCGACCTCAACTTCGCGCCGGCCGACCTTCGCGAGAAGGACATGTGGGGCACCACGCCGCTGGATCAGCTCTGGTGCCGCGTCCGCTTCCGCTCGTTGCGCTACGAGGGCATGTTCACGCCGCCATCGGAGCAGGGCTCCCTGGTGTATCCGGGCAACTTCGGCGTGTTCGACTGGGGTGGTGTGTCGGTGGATCCCACCCGCCAGCTCCTGCTGCTCAATCCGAGCTATATGGCGTTCCAGTCGCGGCTGATCCCGAAGGAGCAACTGGCGAAGATGGAGGTGAGCGAGCCCAAGAGCGAGACGCAGGGCATCAAGCAGGCCAAGGGCATCCCTTACGGCATCGAGCTGTCGCCGTTCCTCTCGCCGCTGGGCATCCCGTGCCAGGCACCGCCGTGGGGCTACGTGGCGGGTGTCGATCTCGGCACGGGCCGAACGATGTGGAAGCACAAGAACGGCACCATCGTCGACAGCGCCCCGCTGCCGATCCCGATGCCGCTGGGCGTGCCCAGCCTCGGTGGCATGCTCACCACCGCCGGCGGCGTGACGTTCCTCAGCGGCACGCTCGACGACTACATCCGCGGCTATGACGTGCGCACGGGCGAGAAGCTGTGGGAGGCCCGTCTTCCCGCCGGCGGCCAGGCGACGCCGATGAGCTACTCGGACGCGAGCGGCCGACAGTACATCCTCGTGGTGGCCGGCGGCCACGGCTCGCTCGGGACCAAGCAAGGCGACTGGGTGATCGCCTACGCGCTGCCGAAGTAAGGCGGCGGGATCGCGAGGGCGCCCAGGCAGGGCGCCCTCGCGGCAACCGATCGCACCTCGGTGCGTCCTGGCCTCGGTGGTCGGTTATCGCGAGCACCCTTACGATGTGGCGCTCTCGCGATAACC
>CAJYHU010000043.1 GCA_913774655.1 uncultured Luteibacter sp.
CTGGAAGCTGCGCTGCGCCATGTCCTTGTAGACCTTGGCGCAGCGGACGTCATCGCCGCTGCGCACCACGTAGACGGAGGCTTCCTTTCCGCTCTTGAGCGGCCGCAGCACCTCGTCGATGACACCGTCGTCGATCAGCGCCTGTAATCCTGGGGGTGTTTTCACGTCTCTTTGGGGGTGGCGGCACCGGGGCGTGCCATGGGGCGATTCTCCCACGTCGCCGCCGTGGGCAGGAGGGCAGGGTGTCGAACCCCGGCCGTTCATCGGATAATGGCCGCCCAGGGCCCCAGGCGTGCGCGATCGACGTCGAAAGCCCCCGATACCCACGATAAATCCATTGGATGCCCGTGCCGTGCTCCTGATGATCGACAACTACGACAGTTTCACCTTCAACCTCGTGCAGTACCTCGGCGAACTGGGCCAGGAGGTGAAGGTGGTGCGCAACGATGCCCTGACGGTCGCGGACATCCGTGCGCTGGCGCCGTCGCGCATCATGATTTCCCCGGGGCCGGGCACGCCGGACGACTCGGGCGTGTCGATGGACGTGCTCCGCGAGATGGCCGGCGAGGTGCCGATCTTCGGCGTCTGCCTTGGCCACCAGGCGATGGGGCAGGTGTTCGGCGGCAAGGTGATCCGGGCGCGGGAGATCATGCACGGCAAGACCTCGCCGGTGAAGCACCGGGGGCAGGGCGTCTTCGCGGGGTTGCCCAACCCGTTCGAGGCCACGCGTTACCACTCGCTGGTGGTCGACAAGACCTCGGTGCCCGATTGCCTGGAAATCACGGCATGGACCGAGCGCGAGGACGGCAGCCTCGACGAGATCATGGGCTTGCGCCATCGCACGCTCGACATCGAGGGCGTGCAGTTCCATCCCGAGTCGATCCTCACCCAGCATGGCCACGACCTGCTGCGCAATTTCCTCGGCATGCCGCTTCCGCTCGCCGCTTGATCCCCCGTAAGGACGCTTCATGCCGATCACCGCCTCCGAGGCCCTCCAGCGCACCATCGAACATCGCGAGATCTTCCACGACGAGATGATCGAGTTGATGCACCAGATCATGCGCGGCGATGTCAGTCCGTTGATGACCGCCGCGATCCTGACCGGCCTGCGGGTCAAGAAAGAGACGGTGGGCGAGATCACCGGCGCGGCGCGGGTGATGCGCGAACTGTCGGCACGGGTAGACGCCGGCCCGCATCCGCATTTCGTCGATATCGTCGGCACCGGTGGCGACGGCGCCTCCACGTTCAATATTTCCACCGCGTCGATGTTCGTCGCCGCCGCCGCGGGCGCGCGTGTCGCCAAGCATGGTGGCCGCAGCGTCTCGTCGAAGTCCGGCAGCGCCGACGTGCTCGAGGCGTTGGGCGCGCGCATCGACCTGCTCCCGGCCCAGGTGGCCGTGTGCATGGATGAGACCGACATCGGCTTCATGTTCGCCCCGAACCATCACCCCGCGATGAAGGTCGTGGCGCCCGTGCGTCGCGAGATGGGCGTGCGCACGATCTTCAACATCCTCGGGCCACTGACGAATCCGGCCGGAGCGCAGAACATCCTCATGGGTGTATTCCATCCCGACCTGGTCGGCATCCAGGTGCGCGTGCTGCAGGCCCTCGGGGCCCGGCATGCCCTGGTGGTGTGGGGGCGCGACGGCATGGACGAAATCTCCCTCGGCGCCGGCACGATGGTGGGTGAATTGCGTGATGGCACGGTGCGCGAATACGAGATCGAACCGGAAGATTTCGGCCTGGCGATGGCCTCCAGCCGTAATCTGCGGGTGGAAGACGCCGCGGCGTCGAAGGCCATGCTGGTCGACGCGATTTCCGGCGTACCGGGCGTGGCCCATGACATCGTCTGCCTGAACGCCGGCGCGGCGCTTTACACCGCCGACGTGACGCCCTCGATCCAGGCCGGCATCGATCTGGCCCGGGCCACCATCGCAAGCGGCGCGGCTCGTGTAAAAATGCAGGCGTTCGTGGCCGCCACCCAGCGGCTCGGCGCCTGATCGCCGTCGCGGCCCCGCGTGACGGCTTCGCCCCATTAGGAACCGCATCGATGCCCGACATTCTCCACCGGATCCTCGACCGCAAGCTCGAAGAGATCGCCGAACGCAGCCGGCACCGCACGCTGGACGATCTCGCCGCCCGCATCGCCGACCTCGAAGAAACCCGTGGCTTCGTCGCCGCGATCGACGCGCAGCTTCACGACCAGAAGCCCGCCGTGATCGCCGAGATCAAGAAGGCCAGCCCCAGCAAGGGCCTGATACGTCCCGACTTCGATCCCGCCGCCATCGCCCGCAGCTACCAGGCCGGCGGCGCGACCTGTCTCTCGGTGCTTACCGACGCCGACTTCTTCCAGGGCCACGAAGATTTCGTCCGCCAGGCCCGCGCGGCGTGTACGCTGCCGATCCTGCGCAAGGATTTCATCATCGACGAATACCAGGTGTACGAAGCCCGGGTGATCGGCGCCGACTGCATCCTGCTTATCGTGTCGGCCTTCGCGCAGAAAGAGCCCGATGGCGACCGCATCTACGACGAGGCGCGCCTCACCGAGCTGTCGATGCTCGCGGCCGAACTCGACCTCGACGTGCTGGTGGAGGTGCACGACGAGGAGGAGCTCGAGATCGCGTTGGGCCTGCCCGCTCCGCTCATCGGCGTGAACAATCGCAACCTGCGCACGTTCGAGACGTCGCTGGGCACCTCGCTCAAGCTCAAGGATCGCGTGGGCCCGGAGACCGCTATCGTCGCGGAGTCCGGCATCCACACGCACGAAGACGTGCGCAAGCTGCGCGAGGCGGGCATCCACACGTTCCTGGTGGGCGAAGCGTTCATGCGCGCGCCTGATCCCGGCGAAGAGCTCAAGAAACTCTTCTTCACCCACCCGCATCCCCACCCGCACCGACACTGATCCGCGCGATGACACAGGGGATGGACACGGTGGCGGCCGAGGCCGCCGCCGATACGCGGCGCGTGGTGCTGTTCGACTTCGACGGCGTGATCGTGCGTCACCAGACGCTCGAGCTTTATTTCCGTGAGCGTCTGAGCGGGTTCGGACGCTGGCGGCTGCTGCTGGCGTTGCCGGTGCTGCCCTTCGTGCCGATGCTCTTGCCTCGCGTCGGTGGCAGTCGGTTCCTGGGGCGGCTCTTTCTTCGGGTGACCACCTTCGGACGCCGCGAGGCGACCTATCGCCGGCACGTCGCCGCCTTCGGCCGTACCTATGCGCGCCGTCCGGGGGTGTTCGTGCGCGATGCCGTCGCGGCGCTCAGACGCCACCAGAGCATGGGCGATCGCGTGATCATCGTCACCGGCAACGACGCGACGCTCGTGCAGGCGATCCTCGACGAGGTGAACCTCGGCGGCTGCGAACTGGTCGCGTCACGCACGAAGGGCGGCCTGTTCGGCATGCGGTTCGTGGTGCACAACGTGGACACGGCCAAGCCGCTGTCCCTTCAGCGCGCCGGCGTGCCCCGGCCTTGCGCGGTGGCCTACGGCGATTCGTTGTCGGACCTGCCGATGCTGCGTCTCGCCGACGCGCCCCGCCTGGTCAACGCGCGGGAAAAGACGATAAAGAAGATGCGCAAGGCGCTCGGGGATCGCCTCGACACCCTGGACTGGTTCTAGGCGGCCACGAACACGTGATGGATCAGCTGATAGAGGCTGATGCCGATAATCAGGCAGCCGACGGCCGTCATCACGTAGCGCGGCGGCAGGTGTTTCACCAGCCAGGCCGCTACCGGCGCGGCGATCACGCCGCCCGTGAGCAGCCCGAGCACGATCGGCCAGTGGTTCACCCCGAGATGCGCCACCAGCGTGCTGGAGATCGCGATGGTCACCACGAACTCGGCGGCGTTGACGGTGCCGATGGTCTGCCGTACGGCGCCGCCGCGGGCGAGCAGGGTGGAGGTGGCGATCGGTCCCCAGCCACCGCCGCCGATGGCGTCGAGCAGGCCGGCGAAGAACCCCAGCACGCCCTTGTGTCGCACGCGGTGGTGCGACACTGTCCGCCCGGCGGCCCGGCCCAGCACCACGATGCCCAGCACGAGCAGGTAGACATAAACGAAGGGCTTGATCGCCTCGCCGGGCACACTGGCGAGAAACCAGGCGCCGATCACGCCGCCGACCACACCGGGGATCGCCAGGCGGCGGAAGGCTTTCCAGTCGACATTGCCGAAGAACGCGTGTGCGCCCCCCGAAACGCCGGTCGTCACCACTTCCGCCGTATGCACGGTGGCGCTTGCCACCGCCGGGGGAAGGCCCAGGGCGAGCAGCACCGCGTTGGACACCAGGCCATAGGCCATGCCCAGCGCGCCGTCGACGAGCTGGGCAAGCAGGCCGACGCCCGCGAAAATCAGGAATTGGCTCCAGTCCATCCGCCATCCGGGCTGAAAATCAGACGCCTACCCTATACGACCGGCACGCGTACGCCACATGAAAGCCCTGCAAAATGGCTTGCGTGCGACGATGTGCCGCCGTAACGTCGTTGGCTTGCGATTCAAATGTGTAAGGACTGACGCATGTATCTTTCCTCGCTCCGGGAACTGGCGCTGGGCAGCCGCCTCAAGGCGTTGAGCGATCACTTCTACCAAGCCGTGGACGAGGTGTACCGGGCATGCGGCGCGGGCATTGAGTCGCGCTGGTTCCCGGTATTGCGCTTCCTGCGCGACGTCGGCCCGAGTACCGTTACCGAGGTGGCGCTCGCCATCGGCCAGACCCATTCGGCCGTCAGCCAGCTCGCCGATCGCCTGGTGGACGCCGGCATGGTGATCCGTCAACGCGACCCGCAAGACGGTCGGCGCAGCGTCCTGGTGCTGACCGAGGCGGGCGAGCGTGCCCTGGGTGCGCTCGGGCCGGTCTGGCTGGCGATCCGCCGCGGCATGGGCGAATCGATGGGACCACGTGGCCAGGAGCTGCTAGACGCCATCGATGCCTGTGAGCACGCCCTCGCCCAGCGTCCGGTGGTGCCGGCCATCCTCGGCCAGCATGCCGCGCTGGCGCGCGAGGCGGTGACGGTGGTGCCCTACGACCCGGCGCTGCGCGAGCACTTCTTCCGGCTCAACCGGCAATGGCTCGAACGCTACTTCCGGGTCGAGGACGTCGACCATGCCGTGCTTTCGGATCCCAAGGGCGCCATCGTCGCCGAAGGCGGGCAGGTGCTGTTCGCTCTCTACGCCGGGGAAACCGTTGGCACCTGCGCGCTGATCCACGAAGGCGAGGGGGTCTACGAGCTGACCAAGATGGCCGTGGACGAGAACTATCGCGGGCTCGGCGCGGGGCGCAAGCTACTGGATGCCGCGATCGCGGCGTACCGCGGGCTCGGCGGCCGCACCTTGTTCCTGGAGTCCAACAGCCGCCTGACCCGCGCCCTGGGCATGTACGAGCGCGCTGGTTTCGTGATGCAAAAGGGCCCCCGGCCCGGTTCGCATTACGAGCGGGCCGACGTCTACATGGTCTACGAAGGCGCCTGAAAGCCCGAACGCGCCTTAGCGCGTGCCGCGCACCACGATGGTCTTGCCGGACACGTCGATCATGCGCTCTTCCTCCAGCTGCTTGAGCACGCGGCCGACCATCTCGCGCGAGCAACCGACGATGCGGCTGACTTCCTGCCGGGAGATGCGGATCTGGGTCCCGTCCGGGTGGGTCATGGCGTCGGGCTCCTGGCAAAGATCGAGCAGGGTGCGAGAGACGCGGTTGGTGACGTCCATGAACGCCATGCGGCTGACCTGGCGCGAGGTGCGCAGCAGGCGGTTGGTCAGTTGGGCACCGATCGCGAACAGCAGTTTGGGGCACTCGGCGGCAAGCGGGCCTTCCAGCAGCTGGAACAAGCGCTCGTAGCTGATTTCGGCCATCTCGCAGGGCGTGCGGGTGCGCACTAGCGACTCGCGCTGGGCCTGCTCGACGAACAGTCCCATCTCGCCGATGAACTGGCCCCGGTTGATGTAGGCGAGGATCAGTTCGCGCCCTTCCTCGTCTTCCGTGCAGACGGCAAGGGAGCCTTCCATCACGTAATAAAGGGTGTTGGCCGGGTCGCCCGGACGGATGATGGCGGTCTTGCCGGGATAACGGCGGCGATGGCAGGCATCGAGGAAGCGGCCCATCGAGGCGGGATCAGGCGCGAAGCTGGTCGGTGCCTGTGACCGTTCGAACGCTTGTTGCAACAGATATTTGAGTTGTGCCACAGCGGATTCCGTTAAGCCTCAATGGCATGGCGTCCCCCCGTGCGGTCTTTGCCGCCGGAAAACCGTCGGGCGTCGCCGAGTCGCCATGTCCCCGGCCGGATTATGGCAGACATCCGGTAGGGGTAATCCAGCCTTTTCGCGGGCCAGATCACCGAACGTGTTCAAATCCTGACCATCTTGCCCCATAATTTCACCCCCTCGGCGGGGATGCCCTGTCTCACGCCGTTCACAAGGGGCGGGCAGACTGCCCGTCTGCGCGTTCGCTTCCTATCTTCTTGCGGGGACCCTTGCTGCTAACCCGCGTCTGCTGCTGGCCTTCCCCCGGCCTCGGAGAGTCGCTGTGGTCAAACCGCTTCCCCGCCTTCGCCTGCAGGGTTTCAACAACCTCACCAAGGCGCTGAGCTTCAACATCTACGACATCTGCTACGCCGTCTCGGAGCAGCAGCGTCAGAACTACATCGAATACATCGATGAACAGTACGACGCCGACCGCCTGACGCAGATCCTCACCGATGTGGCCGAGATCATCGGCGCCAACATCCTGAACATCGCGCGCCAGGATTACGACCCGCAGGGCGCATCGGTCACCATCCTCATCTCCGAGGAGCCGGTGGTCGAGAAGCTCGGCCGCGACACCATCTCGGGCGCCGTCGTGGCGCATATGGACAAGAGCCACATTACCGTCCACACCTATCCCGAGACGCATCCGCACAACGGCATCGCCACCTTCCGCGCCGACATCGACGTGGCCACCTGTGGCGTGATCTCGCCGCTGAAGGCGCTCAACTACCTGATCGACAGCTTCGAGTCCGACATCGTCATCGCCGACTACCGCGTGCGTGGCTTCACGCGCGACGTGAAGGGCAAGAAGCACTTCATCGACCACAAGATCAACTCGGTGCAGGACTACCTCGCCAAGCACATCCGCCAGAAGTACGAGATGTTCGACGTGAACGTCTACCAGGAAAACATCTTCCACACGAAGATGCACATCAAGGACTTCGACCTCGACACCTACCTGTTCGAGGCCCAGGCCGACGACCTCTCGTTCAAGGAGCGCCAGCGTATCGAGTCGCTGCTCCGCCGTGAGATCGAAGAGCTCTTCCACGGCCGCAACCTGATGTGACGAACGAGCCCCGCGACAGCGGGGCTTTTTCGTTGGACGTCATTGGCGCCTGGCTACGGTACGTGGACATGCGCGCGCCGCCTGCATGTCCACGTACCGGGCAGGGACGGAGGCGCCTGCGGTCAGAGGCGGTAAGCGACCGTCTTCATCACCGACGAGGCGGCGTGCATCAGGCCCGGGATGGGAAACGGCAGATCGATGCCGCCGCGCGCCTGGGCCGCCTGGGCATGGCGTACCTCGTCGGCCTGCATCTGGCGGAGGATGGCGCGCGAGCGCTCGTCCTGGGGAGGCAGGCGTTCCAGGTGGTCGGCCAAGTGCGCCTCGACCTGACGCTCGGTCTCCACCACGAAACCCAGGCTGATCGGGTCGCCCACGGCGGCCGCGGCCACGCCGATGGCGTAACTCCCGGCATACCACAGGGGATTGAGCAGGCTCGGGCGGCTATCGAGCTCCTTGAGGCGATCGGCGCACCACGCGAGATGGTCGGTTTCTTCCTGCGCCGCGTGCATCAGGTGGGCGCGGGTCTCGTCGGTGCGGGCCAGGGCCGCCTGTCCGTAGTAGAGCGCCTGGGCGCAGACCTCGCCCACGTGATGCACGCGGCGCAGGAAGAAACCGACCATCTCGCGTGGTGCGCCGATCGCCTC
>CAJYHU010000044.1 GCA_913774655.1 uncultured Luteibacter sp.
GCATCCAGCTCGGCGAGCAAACCCAGGGCGCGGTCGGCTACCTGTCCCACGCGCAGATCGCGGAATCCCACGGCCACCCGGTGACCGCGTGCGTCGACGAGGTGGCGTACGTCGACCTCGCCCGGCACGTCACGACCATCGCCGCGACGAAGCACGCAGGGATGGCCATCGCCGTCGGGCAAGGGCCAGGTCGATTCACCCGAAAGCACGAACAATTCGCGAAGCAGGCGGCCGGCGACCGGCCCGTCGCCCATGCACAGGCGGTTCATCGCCTCGCCACTTTCGAGGACGCACCCTTCGGGCGTGTTCGCCACCACCCAGGCGACCCCCGTGTCGAAAGCGAAACGGTAGTCGCCGGCGAAGGAAACCGGAGGCGTCTCGTCGGGCGCATGCCCGGCCATCGCGGCGCGCAGGCGATGAACAAGTTCGTCGCCCACGGCGTTTTCGCGCAGCCAATCCGCATGATCGGCGGGCGCCGTGCTTCCGGGTGCATCGGCGACGAGGTAGACGACCGGCAACGTCGCGTACTCGGGACGGGCGCGCAGGATGCGCAGGCCCTGCGCGATGTCGTCGGTACCGTCCGCCGCGACCACGGCGACGTGCAGCGGCGGCGCATCCACGAGAAGCGCCGCCAGCTGGCTGGCGTCCCGCGCACTCAACAGCGCGAAGTCGCCCTCCGCATCGAGCGCGTCGAACACCGCTCGCCGGGTGTCCTTGCGCGGCGTGAAAACGAGGATGCCCCTGGGACCGGTCATGGGCGGGTCAGACCACCCACCGGCCATCACGCAACCGGGGCGTCGCCGAATACGCCTGGCGGTCGGCGTCCACGACGATCACGTCGTCGCCCAGCCCGCCCACATGCAAGGGATCGGCGCCGAGCAGCACCACGCGGCGTACGTGGCCGGTCTGCGCCCGTGCCAGTTGCCGCAGGAGGGCGCTGTCGGTCGAGCTCGTCGGGCCGGCCGGCACGTCCAGCAGGTAAACGCCGAAATGCAGGCTCTGCAGGATGTAGCGCAGTGCGTCTCCCAGGCGGGCGCAGCCCGGCACCCGCATCTGCGCGTCGCGCAGGCTGACCAGCCCTTCGGCACCCCGCCATAGGTAAGCCGCCTGGCCGGTGCGCCGCGCGACAAGGCGAAACTGCTCGACGAGTGCCCCGGCGTCGCTCGTCCGCAGGGCCACCAGGGGGCCGGATGCCGACAGGATGCGCTCGAACAGATCGGTGCCGGCGTGCGGGTTGGCGGACATGGAAAGGGATTGGCCGGAAATGGCTCAAAGTATCGAGCCAAACGCGGGCAGGCGCCAGCGCCGCGAGTCATCCCGCATCGCGACCATACGCGGGGGTATCTCGCATTCGGCCCGGCGGAACGGTATGGTGATGCGCTCATTCGCCACCGCACGACCGCCATGTTCGAAGGACTCCGATTCAAGCACTGGAAGACCCACGAGGGCGACGACGGCATCGTCGTACTGACCCTCGACCGTGACGGCGCCAGCGCCAATGCGATTTCCCGCGCGGTGCTCGAGGAGCTGGACACCCTTGTGGAACGTCTCGCCATCGAAAACCCGCGCGGCGTGGTGATCCACTCCGTCAAGCCGTCCGGGTTCGCCGTGGGCGCCGACGTGCGCGAATTCGTGGCCTACGCCCAGACCGGCACGGTGCGGGACACGATCGAATACGGTCAGCGCGTTTTCGAAAACCTGGCCCGGCTGCCCTGCCCGACGGTGGCGGCTATCCACGGCGCCTGCATGGGCGGCGGCACGGAGCTGGCCCTGGCCTGCCGCCTGCGCATCGCCGCCGACGACGACCGCACGAAGATCGGCCTGCCCGAAGTGATGCTGGGCATTCATCCGGGCTGGGGCGGCAGCGCCCGCCTACCCCGCCTCATCGGCGCGCCCGACGCTCTGCCCGCCATGCTGACCGGCAAGCCGTTCACCGCGCGTCGCGCGAAGGCCGTGGGCCTGGTCGACCGCCTCGCCACGCCGGACGAACTCCTGGCGGAGGCGCGCCACCTGGCGAAGCGCCCCACCCGCCGGCCCTTCGCGCAGCGCGCGAAAGCATGGGCCACCAATATCGCACCGGCGCGGGCCATCCTCGCGCCGATGGTGCGCAAGCAGACCGCCGCGAAAGTACGCAAAGAACACTACCCCGCACCGTTCGCGCTCATCGACACCTGGGCTCGTGGCGGCGCCAGCATCCAGCAGCGTCTCAAGCTCGAGGCCCGCTCGGTGACGAAGCTCGCCGCGACCCCGACCGCGCACAACCTCATCCGCATCTTCTTCCTGCAGGAGCGCCTCAAGGGCCTCGGCGGCGGCGTCGATCACGGCATCGAACACGTCCACGTCGTGGGCGCGGGCACGATGGGTGGCGACATCGCCGCCTGGGCGGCTCTGAAGGGTTTCACGGTGACGCTGCAGGATCGCGAACTGCGTTTCGTCGAACCGGCGATCCAGCGTGCGCGCACGCTGTTCGAGAAAAAGCTCAAAACGCCCGCGAAAGTGGAGGCCGCCGTCGGCCGGTTACGCGCCGACGTGGAAGGCAAGGGCGTCGCCCAGGCCGACCTCGCGATCGAAGCCATCTTCGAGAATCCCGAGGCCAAGCACGCGCTGTATGCCACGATCGAGCCGCAGTTCCAGGCCGACGAGATCCTCGCCAGCAACACGTCGTCGATTCCGCTCGACGAACTACGCCAGGGCCTGGTCGCGCCGCAGCGGTTTCTCGGCCTGCACTTCTTCAATCCGGTGGCGCAGATGCCACTGGTGGAAGTCGTGCGTCACGACCGGCTCGACGACAACATCGAGAAACGTGCCCTCGCCTTCTGCAAGGCCATCGGCAAGCTCCCCGTGCCGGTCAAGGGCACCCCGGGGTTTCTGGTCAACCGCATCCTGATGCCTTACCTCATGGAGGCCATGCGCCTTTACAACGAGGGCGTGCCGGGTCCCGTGCTCGACCGCGAGGCGAAAAAGTTCGGCATGCCGATGGGCCCCATTGAACTGGCGGATACCGTCGGACTCGATGTCTGCGCCTCGGTGGGCAAAGAACTCGCGCCGTTCCTTGGCCTGGAGATTCCGCAGGGGCTCGAAGACCGTCTCGCCGGGAACAAGCGTGGCAAGAAGGATGGCGAAGGGCTCTATGTGTGGAAGGAAGGCAAGCCCGACAAGCCTGAGGTCGATCCCGACTACGTGCCGCCGGCCGACCTGCAGGACCGGATGATCCTGCCGATGGTCAACGAAGCCATTGCCTGCCTCGCGGAAAACGTGGTCGACGACGCCGACCTGCTCGACGCCGGTGTGATCTTCGGTACCGGCTTCGCACCGTTCCGCGGCGGCCCGATCCAGTACGTGCGCAGCGAAGGCGTGGCCTCGGTGCGTGAGCGGCTTGCGAAGCTCGAGCAGAAGCACGGCGCCCGTTTCGCGAAAAAGGAAGGCTGGGACCTCCCTGAACTCACCGCTCCGTAGGAGCGCGCCGTGCGCACGATGGGGCGGCGACGGTGTCGAACCGTCGCCGCCCCATCACGCATAAAACGAGCTACCAGATGAGATCGTCGGGGACACCGTCGTCGGAGGCGTCCGGTGCATTCGGGTCGACCATCAAGGCGATGAACTCCGGGGCGATGCCGCGCAGTTCATCGATCACCACCTTGTCCACGACGAGATAGCGGCCGCCCTGCTGCACCACGCCCAACTCGCCCGCGTTGATCGCGGCCAGCTGGGCCGTGTCGACGTGCACGCGACGGATCTTGTCGCCATAGGGGAAATGGCGAACGTGTTCGGACT
>CAJYHU010000045.1 GCA_913774655.1 uncultured Luteibacter sp.
ATGTGGAAGAGATAGCGTGGCGGCGGTGCGGGGGAAAGTGGCGACCTCCGATCACGCAGGCTTGGTACGCGCGGCGCTCAACACGCGTATTCAGGCATCAAGGGGTCGGCATCACTTTCGCTAGGAAGGTTTTGACGTGAGCGCGATATGCTGCATCGGTAAGGCCGCAAATGTCGGCGTGATCGCCAATCGGCACCAGCCACAACCTCTTCGGCCCTCGAGCGGCCGCGAACATGGCCTGACTCTCGGCCGGAGGAGTTGACCGATCCTGCGCTCCGCCGATGATGAGGACGGGTCCATGATAGCGTCGCAATGCGTCGAGTGGAGATAATCGGGAGGGCCAGACGCCGAAGCGTAGTGGTGCCTGAAAGCTGAGCAACGGCTCCAGCAGATAGCCGATGCCTGTGGATGTGCGGCTTGCGATACGATTCCTGATCGCGTGCCTGATGTCGGGATAGACGGCTTGCAAGATCAACGCGTCGGCGCGGAGTGGACCGTCCTTGCCGAGCAGGCTGGCAGCGCCACCAAGCGAGATGCCGATCACCGCCACGGGTGCACCACCCTGCTGATGCCTGAGCCAGTCGAACGCAACCTGCGCGTCCGATGCTTCATCAAGCCCGAAGGTCCGTGCGGCAATGTCGGACTGGCCGTGTCCTCGAAAATCTATGGTGAGGGTCGCGTAGCCAAGGCTTGCCAGCCATGCAGCGTTGCGGGCTGTTTCCTCCCGCGAGGCGCCCACACCGTGCAAAAGCAGCACGGCAGGCGACCGTGTCGCCCGACCGGGGGTGAAGGTCGCCGCGATGCCGACACCGTCCCGCGTCACCAGCCTGAAGTCACGGCTTGGTAGAACCGCCGCCTCGACACGGGAATGATACCCGGCAACCATGATCGAGCCGGCAAGCCAGCTCACGCCCAAGCCGAGCAGCGCCGATGACCCGGCAAAGAGCGCGCTTTGCCTTAGCCGCATGAACGTGCGCCGATGCCCACCGCGGTCACCAGACTAGAAGTGGGCATCGCCGTTTGGGTAAATACAGACGTCTTCGGTACCATGCCGCCTGTACCGGCCACGCATGTTGACCAGGACGCACTCCTACCCTGCGCGTCGCACCGCTTCGCAGATCGCATCGACGATCTGTTCGACCTGGGCGCGGTCGTCGCCTTCGGCCATGACGCGGATGACGGGTTCGGTGCCCGAGGGACGGATGACGAGGCGGCCGGTGCCGGCGAGTTCGGCCTCGGCGCGCGCGATCTCGGCCTTGACCGCGTCGTTCTCCAGCGGCTTGCCGCCGGCGAAGCGGACGTTCTTGAGCAATTGAGGCACTGCCTCGAAACGGTGGAGCACCTCACTGGCGGGGCGTCCCGCGCGCTTGACCTCGGCGAGCACCTGGAGCGCGGCGACGAGGCCATCGCCCGTGGTGGCGTAATCGGACAGGATGATGTGCCCCGACTGCTCGCCGCCGACATTGTAGCCGCTGCTGCGCATGCGTTCGAGCACGTGGCGGTCGCCGACCTTGGTGCGGACCAGGCCGAGGCCGTGTTCCACCAGGTGACGTTCGAGGCCGAGGTTCGACATGACCGTGGCGACGAGGCCGTCGCCCTTCAGCCGTCCGGCGCGCGCCCAGCCTTCCGCGATCGTCGCCATCAGCTGGTCGCCGTCGATCACGCGACCACGCTCGTCGACGACGATCAGCCGGTCGGCGTCGCCGTCCAAGGCGATGCCGATGTCGGCGCGCGTTTCCAGCACCTTGGCCGAGAGCGCGGCGGGGTGGGTCGAGCCGATCTTGTCGTTGATGTTGAGGCCGTTGGGCGTAACGCCGATCGAGATCACCTCCGCACCCAGCTCCCACAATGCCTCTGGCGCGACGTTGTAGGCGGCGCCGTTGGCGCAATCGACGACGACGCGCAGGCCGTCGAGGCGCAGGTCGGCGGGAAAGGTCGTCTTGGCGAAGTGGATGTAGCGGCCGCGCGCGTCGTCGATCCGCTTGGCGCGCCCGATCTCGGCCGGCTGGGCGAGTTCGGCGTCGTCACCGTCGATCAGCGCCTCGATCGCTTCCTCGTCCTCGTCCGACAGCTTGAACCCGTCGGGGCCGAACAGCTTGATGCCGTTATCGCCGAACGGATTGTGGCTGGCGGATATCATCACACCCATGTCGGCGCGCATCGACGCGGTCAGCATCGCGACCGCAGGCGTCGGGATCGGCCCGACGAGCGTCACGTCCATGCCGACCGAGGTAAAGCCCGCCTGCAACGCGCTTTCGAGCATATAGCCCGACAGGCGCGTGTCCTTGCCGATCACGACGCGGTGGCGGTGCTGCCCGCGCAGGAAGTGGCGACCCGCCGCCATGCCGACTCGCATCGCCATTTCGGCGGTCATTGCGCCCGCATTGGTAAGCCCACGTATGCCGTCGGTGCCGAAATACTTTCTTGCCATCACGCCTTCCATCCGCTTGCGCTGTTTGGCTCCATAACGAGTGCCGATAAAAAGGGCGATAATGTCGCAGGCGACCCGAATATTACTCTCGCTCGTCGTCGGATTGTCGGCGGGAATCGCGCTCGCCGCCTTCCAGCCCACTTACGTGCCGAGTGTAGCGAGTGTCGCGGAACCGATCGGCTCGGCGTGGCTACACGGGTTGCAGATGACGATCGTGCCGCTGGTCGTGTCGCTCCTGGTGACGGGGGTCGCCGCGACCGCGGAGGCTGCCAAGGCCGGGCGGCTCGCCGCACGTGCGCTCGCGCTCTA
>CAJYHU010000046.1 GCA_913774655.1 uncultured Luteibacter sp.
GCCGACTCGACGCCGAACGATACGTTTGCCACGATCATCGCGTTTCTCACCGCTGACGTCAGGCGACGACTCGCCGACGCACTCGCCGCGCAGCCAGGCCTGGCACCCGCCGAGACGACGGTGTTCATCGACAGCGCCGATCGTGCGTTGTTGGATAACGCGGCACGAAAGCTCAATCGCGTGCTTCTGCTCGAACTGCACGCGGCGAAATTATCCGGCGAACTCACCGCCAGCGACGAACCGGCGAAGTTCGCCCAGTTCGTGGCCAAGGCCACCCAGCCTGACTTCGTGCTGGCCTTGCGGCAACGCTATCCGGCGCTCGCGCCACGCCTGGAACGCGCCCTGGCGCAGCAAGGGCAGGGCATCGTGACCCTGGCGTCCCGTCTCGTGGCTGACCGCGACCGGCTGGCGACGTTCATGGGGCAGTCCCTGGGCGAGCTGCGCGCACTCGACATGGGCCAGGGTGACGTCCATGACGGTGGCCAGACGGTCGCACGCGTGACCTTCGCCCACGGCATCGTGATGTACAAACCACGCTCGCTGCGCGTGGATGCGGCGCTGGACACCTTTCTCGACGGTTTGCTCGGCGACGTGTCTCCGCGCATCCGAGTGCCCGCCGTGCTGGATCGCGGTGACTATGGCTGGACACGCTACGTCGAGCATATTTTCTGCGCGGACGACACGGAGCTCGTCGCGTTCTACCGCAACATCGGTCACTGGCTGGCCGTCATGCGCCTGCTGGGTGGTACCGACATCCACCACGAAAACCTGATCGCCTGCGGACCGGTGCCGTATATCGTGGACGTGGAAAGCCTTTTCGTTACGGAAGCGCCGATGGCGCCTACCGGCAAGGGCGACGCCGTCGACCTGGCGCAGGCACTCATTCGCTCATCGGTACTGCGCACAGGGTTGGTGCCGTTCCGCGCACCTGTGCTGGGCCTGGACGGCGTGGATATTTCCGCCATCGGTGCCTTGCAGGGCGAGCAGCCGACCATCCGCGGTCCGGAGATCGTCAACGCCGGGACGAGCGAGGCGCGCGTCGGGCTCGTCGACGTGGAGGTGGGCGAGGCCAAGAATCATCCCTGTCGCCAGCCGGACATCTCCCGTTTCTGGGAAGACATCATCGCCGGCTTCCAGTCACTCAACGCGCGCCTGGACGCCCTGCATCGCGATGGCACGCTCGCCGGACGCGTCGCCGCGTTCCAGGGGAGTCGCATTCGTCGTATCCGTCGGCCCACGCAGTCGTATGTCGAGGTGATGCGCATGCTCTGGCACCCGGCATCGCTTCACGACGAGCCGGCCGCCATCGCACGCGCGACCGACCTGCTCAAGCGCAATGCCGCGGTGTCGCCGGTCGCGCCGGCCGATGCGGCGTCCATCGCGGGCGAAATCGAGGACATGCGCCATGGCGACATCCCCGTCTTCGCCAACGTGCTGGAGCCGCCGCAGATCGACGAGGTGTTCCAGGCGTGGCTCGACATGCGCCCGGAAATGGAAGAGCTGACGATTCGCGGAGCCCTGGTGACCGCGCACCTTAATGTGCGGCTCAACGACGACAAGCGATCGCCTTACGACCTGGCGGCCCACCATCCGCATGCCGATGACCTCGATCGGCGGCGCCGCGCAATGGCGAAGGCGACCGTCGAACAATTGCTGCGGCTGTCCGTACGCGGCCGCGACGGCACGATGACGTGGATCAGCCCGATCCTCGGGCGCGGCGGTTGGACGATGCGCACTCTGCAACCGAACCTCTACGTGGGCCTGTCAGGCATCGCGCTGGCC
Organism: uncultured Luteibacter sp.; assembly: GCA_913774655.1. GTDB lineage: Bacteria > Pseudomonadota > Gammaproteobacteria > Xanthomonadales > Rhodanobacteraceae > Luteibacter > Luteibacter sahnii. Next base: position 1,783 of record CAJYHU010000046.1, read on the forward strand.
CTTGCGGGTTACGCGCGGGAGATGACGCTCGGGCGTGCCGACGAGGTCGACGGCGTGAGCGAGGCGCTGGACGGCGTGCTGCGCGTGCTACGCAAGGCCGAAGACACCGACGACGCGGAAGCGATCGGTGGCTTCATCGGCCTCGGCTCCCAGGTGCTCACCTGGCTGACCCTCGACGGCCTTTGTCCGGACGCCGGCATGCTGGCCCATGCCATCACGCAGGGCGCGAGGATGGAACGTTGGGACATCGAGAACGAACGGATGTTCGACATGCTGGAAGGCGTGAGCGGCGCGATCGTGCCCCTGCTGCACCTGGCCGATGCCACGGGCGACGATCGGTGGCTTGCCGTGGCGGCCCGGGCAGGGCGTCGGCTGGAGGCCACGGCCATCCTCGACGCGCGCGGGGCACGCTGGCCCGCATCGATCTTCAGCGAGCCCATCGGTGGGTTCGCCCATGGCGCGACCGGCACCGGCTGGGCGCTGGCCCGCCTCGGCCTCAGCAAGGCCGGCACGGCAGCCGACCGACAGCGCTGGCTCGCGCTCGCGGAGCGAGCCTTCGATTTCGAGGAATCGCTCTATGACGACGAGGGGCGCAACTGGATCGACGTCCGCAAACCCGACAGCCGCGACTTCGCCAACACGTGGTGCCACGGCAGCGTCGGCATCGGTCTAGCCGCGTGCGATCTTTACGCCCGAACCGGGCAAGCGCGTCACTTGAGCGTCTTGCAACGCGCGGTAAGCGCCGCGGCCAAGGGCGGATGGGGCTACAGCCACACGCTGTGCCATGGCGACCTGAGCACGTGGGAGCTGTTGATGCGGGCGCGCCGGATCGATCCCGCCCTGGTGCCATCGGAGGATATACCGGGTATCGCGATCATCCTGTCGAGTATCGAGGAACACGGCATCGTGGGCGGGTTGGCACGCGATGCGTTTACACCGGGTTTGATGAGCGGCATATCGGGGTCGATTCACCAGTTGAATCGGATGCATCCGGAGAGCGATA
>CAJYHU010000047.1 GCA_913774655.1 uncultured Luteibacter sp.
ACGGTCATGTGCGAGACGTCGAACATGCCGGCGTCCTTGCGGACGGCATGGTGTTCTTCGATCTGCGAGCCGTAGGCGATCGGCATGTCCCAGCCGCCGAAGTCGACCATGCGGGCACCAAGCTCGCGGTGGGTGGCGTTGAGTTCGGTCTTGTCGGTCATCGTCTTACCTTGAAGGGGATAGGCCGCCCGGAGCGGACTGGCCATTATCAGGGCGTTGGCGCACAAGGCCAAGCGCGGACGCAACATCGACGCCCAGTCCTGCTAGCCTTCCGTCCATGGCGAACGACTCCCGGCCCGGCTCGGCGACCCTCACCCGCGACACGGATGGCGCACGGCTATCCCTCGCCGGCGATTGGACGCTGCCCCATTACGTCGAACTGCATCGCAAGGCCGGAGACCTGGCGGGCACCCTCGGTGACGACGTGCGCGTGGACATCGACGGCCTCGGCACCATGGACACCTCCGGCGCCTTCGTGATCGCCGAACTGCTCGGTAGCCGTCGTACCCAGGCGCTCGCGCAGGATGGCTCGTTGCCGCCGGCACGGCGCGCCCTGCTCAAGACCGTGGGCGACGCCATCGACACCTATTGCACGGGCGTGCCTCGTCGACGCGACGCCGGCTTCGTGGTGATGCTCGAGCGCATCGGCCGGGCGATGTCGTCGTTCGGGCGGCAGACGGCCAAGCTGCTCGGCTTCATCGGCATCACGCTGCAAGGCTTCGCCACGACCCTCTGGCGCCCGCGTCGATGGCGGGTGACGCCCCTGGTGTCGCACATCGAACAGACGGGCCTGGATGCCGTGCCCATCCTCGCGCTGCTTTCCTTCATGGTGGGCGCGGTGGTCGCGTTCCTGGGCGCGACGGTGCTCGCCAACTATGGCGCCACCATCTTCACCGTCGATCTGATCGGCTTCGCCTTCCTGCGCGAATTCGGAGTGCTGCTCACGGCGATCCTGCTCGCCGGACGCACCGCGAGCGCGTTCGCGGCGCAGATCGGTTCGATGAAAGCGCGCGAGGAGATCGACGCCATCCGCACGCTGGGCCTCTCCCCGATCGAACTGCTCGTGCTGCCGCGCGTGCTCGCCCTGCTGATCGCCCTGCCCCTGCTGACCTTCATCGCCATGTTGGCCGGCATCGTCGGCGGCGGCCTGGTGTGCATCGTGACCCTGAAGATGTCGCCGTCGATGTTCCTGACCGTGTTCCAGGCGGACATGTCGGTGTCGCAGTTTTTCGTGGGCATCGCCAAGGCCCCGGTGTTCGCTTTCATGATCGCGGTAATCGGATGCATGGAGGGCTTCAAGGTATCGGGCAGCGCCCAGTCCGTGGGCGAGCACACCACCTCGGCGGTGGTGCAGTCGATCTTCGTGGTGATCCTGCTCGACGCCGTCGCTGCCCTCTTCTATATGGAGATGGGTTGGTGAACGCCTCGCCCGCCTCCCTGCCGCCCGTCGCCGACGACGTCATCCAGGTGCGCGGCCTGGTCAACCGTTTCGGCACGCAAACCGTGCATGAGCAGTTGGAGCTGAACGTGCGCCGGGGCGAGATCATCGGCATCGTCGGCGGCTCGGGCACGGGCAAGTCGGTGCTGCTGCGGACCATCGTCGGCCTGGTCCGCCCGACCGGCGGCGAGGTCCGCGTGTTCGGCGAAGACCTGCTCGCCCTGCCGGCCGAACGCCGGTCCCAGGTGGAGCGACGCTTCGGAGTGCTGTTTCAAAGCGGTGCGCTGTTTTCGTCGCTGACGGTCGCCGAGAACGTGGCCCTTCCCCTGGTGGAGCACGCGCGTCTGCCCCGAACCGACGCGCAACGGCTGGCCGGGGTGAAGCTCGCCCTGTCCGGGTTGCCGGTGGACGCCGGGCGCAAATACCCCGCGCAGCTTTCCGGCGGCATGATCAAGCGCGCCGCGCTCGCCCGTGCCCTGGCCCTGGATCCGGAGATCCTCTTCCTCGACGAGCCCACCGCCGGACTCGACCCGATCAGCGCAGCCGCGTTCGACAGCCTCATCGTCACCCTGCGCGACGCGCTCGGCCTGACCGTGTTCCTGGTGACGCACGATCTGGACACGCTCTATTCCACCTGCGATCGCGTGGCGGTGCTTTCCCAGCGCCGCGTGCTCGCGGTCGGCCCCATCGATGAGGTCGCCCGCACCGACGACGCGTGGGTGCAGGCCTATTTCAACGGTCCGCGTGGCCGCGCCGCCCACGGCGCCGCCCGGCAAGGAGACTGATCCATGGAAACCCGCGCACACCACGTACTGATCGGCCTGTTCACCGTGCTCGTCGTCATCGGCGGCCTGCTCTTCGGGGTGTGGCTGGCCAAGGCGCACGCCGACCAGGAGTGGAACCAGTACGACATCGTATTCAACGAGGCAGTGACCGGTCTCTCCCGGGGCGGCGCCGTGCAGTACAACGGCATTCGTCTCGGCGACGTCATGCAGCTGAAGCTCGACCCGGAAGATCCCCGTCGCGTGCTGGCCCGGGTGCGCATCAGCGGCGACACGCCGCTGCGCAAGGATACCCACGCCAAGCTCGCCCTCACCGGGGTGACCGGCGTGGCGATCATCCAGCTTTCCGGGGGCTCGCCGGGCAGCCCCGTCCTGGTCGGCCATGACGGCGAAGTGCCGGTGATCGTGGCCGATCCGTCGCCCTTCGCGCGCCTGCTCTCCAACGGCGAAGACCTTCTCACCAACATCAACCAAGCCGCGGCACGGGCGAACGAACTGTTGTCGAAAGAGAACGTGCACCGCATCGACAACGTGCTGGACCACCTGGATCGCACGACCGGCGTGATCGCCGACGAGCGCGAGGACATCCGCGCGCTCATCCACCAGCTCGCCCTGGCGACGACGCAGGCCAACGAGACGCTGGCCCAGAGCCAGTCGCTGGTGCGCCACGCCGACGGCCTGGTGGAGGGCCAGGGCAAGGCCACCCTGGAAAGCGCGCAACGCGCGATGGCATCGCTCGAGCACGCCACGGGAACCATCGACCGGCTGCTCAACGACAACGCCGACGCCATCAACGGCGGTGCATCGAGCCTGGGCGAGCTTGCGCCCGCGCTGCACGAGTTGCGCGAGACGCTCGGTTCGCTCCGTTCGATCACCCGACGGCTCGACGAGAACCCCAGCGGCTACCTGCTCGGCCGCGACAAGACCCAGGAGTTCACCCCATGACGCGCGCCTTTCTCGCCCTGCCCCTGCTCGGCCTGCTGGCGGCCTGCTCGATATTGCCCAAGCAGGAAACCTCGCGCACCTACACCCTGCCCGCCTCGCCCGGCCCGCGCCCGCAGGCGGCGCAACCGGTGGACTGGGCCCTGCGCGTGGCCTCGCCCGTGGCCCCACGCGCGCTCGACAACGCGCGCATCGCCGTGTCACCCGAGCCGAACACCCTGACGGTGTACGCGGGCGCGCGGTGGAGCGACTCGGCGCCGCATCTCTTCCGCGACCGCCTCGCCGACGCCTTTCGCGACAGCGGACGTGTCGCCGCGCTGAGCACCGACGACGCGAACCTCGCCGCCGACTACGAGCTCGGCGGCACGCTTACCGCGTTCCAGACCGACTACGTCGACGGCACACCGCAGGTGACGATCCGCTACGACGCGGTGCTCGCCGATACACGCCGTCACCGCATCGTAGGCAGCCGCCGTTTCGAGATCCGCGAACCGGTGCAAGGCAAAGCGGTGCCGCACGTCGTCGACGCGTTCGGCCGGGGCATGGACGCACTCTCCGCCGAGGTGACCGGGTGGACGTTCCAGGTCGCCGGAGCGCAGCGCTGACGGGGATCGGGTTCGCGCGCATCTTGCGCAGATGTCTAGGCGCATGCCCTCCGCGCGAATACCGCACGTCGCGACAGGACAGGTTCCTACCAAAGGCGTGAACGCAGCTCATGCCGGCGATCCGCCGGCTGGATGAACCGGAACGTGAGGTTGACGCGCGGCGCCGCGACCCGCTTTCGCGCCGGCAACTCATGCTTATATAAACGCTGCGCCCCTGCCCCCATGCACAACAGGCTCCCGTGCGTCAGCTCGACCGACAGCACGTCGCCCCCGGCCTTCGCCCGAAACCGGAACGCGCGCTCGGCCCCGAGGCTTACCGAGGCGATCACCGGCTCCGGCCCCAGTTCGGGCTCGTCGTCGCTATGCCAGCCCATGCGGTCGCTGCCGTCGCGATAGAGGTTGGCCAGCACGCTGTTGAATGACGCGCCGCAGGCGACCTGCACGCGATCGCGCAGTTCGGCCAGCGCAGGTGTCCAGGGGCGCGGCTCGAACGTGTTACCCGAGTAGCGGTAGCTCGCGCCGGCATCGCCGATCCATGCGTTGAGCCGCGGGGCATCGACCCAGCGCCCGAACATCCGCAGTCGGTGGACCTCCCACGGAATCTCGTCAATCAGGGCCGCGAGCAACGCGTCGGCTTCGTCGCGACCCAGCCATCCCGGCGCGAACGTCACGTCGGCGCCAGGCAAGGCGAGGGGCTGCCCGTGGATCAGACCGGCTCCACCGGGTAGGCCGGTTCGGCGTCGAGCGACGACGCGCAGACGGCCGCCAGTTCGAGCAGACGCAAGTCGGAACCGCGCGCGCCGACCAGTTGCATGCCGATCGGCATGCCATTGGGCAGGGTGCCCATGGGAAGGCTGACGGCAGGACACCCGGCCAGGCTCGCGAAACTGCACAGGTCAGCCTGCGACGCCGGCACCGGGCCATCAAGCGGAAACGCCCCCTGGGGCGTGGTCGGCATCACCAGCACGTCGACCTGCGCGAACAAGCGGCGCATCTTCAGCGTGGCCGCATCGAGCACCAGGTCGGCGGCGGCATAATCAGCTGCGGATTTCGTCGCCGCGAAATCGAGCATCCCGCGCAGGCTCGGCGACACGGGGTAAGCCTCGTCAGCCAGTTCGGCCGCGAAGGTATTGAGCATCTCCGCTTCCATCAGCAGAAGCCCCGCACGCCGGGTACGGGCGAAATCCCAGTCGGAGAAATCGACGGTCCGGCGCTCGCCGAATTCGCCCTTGAGCCGGGCGAGCGCGCCCTCGAAGACGTCGACCACGTCCTGCTCGACGCCGAGCGCGGCCAGGTCGGGCAGGAAGCCCGTGCGCAGGTTGCCCGGCTCCCAGTCCGGCGGCGAGAAGGCCACGCGGCGACGGCGCGAGCGGGCGTCGTCGGCGTCGTAGCCGGCCAGCGTCTGCAGGAGCACGGTCAGGTCGTCGACCCCGCGCGCCAGCAAGCCCACGGCGTCCAGGCGGCGCGCGGCCGGCACGAGGCCCCGGGCCGAGATCTCGCCGTGGGTGGGCTTGAGCGCGTAGACGCCGCAGTAACTCGCCGGCACGCGGATAGAACCGAGGCTATCGGACCCGACCGCCGCCACCGCCATGCCCGCGGCGACCGCGGCCGCGGCGCCGCCGGACGATCCGCCCGCCGTGTAGCCCAGGCGATGCGGATTGTGCGTGGCGCCGTGCCAGGGGTTGTTCGTGGCCAGTCCCAGGGCGCCCTCGTCCATGTTGGTCTTGCCCAGCAGCACGGCGCCGGACGCGCGCAGCCGCGCTACCACGTGGGAATCCTGTTCGGGCACCACGCCGCGGCGGCGCATGCCGGCACGGGTAGGCACCCCGGCGACGTCCATGTTGTCCTTCAGGGCCATGGGCATCCCGTCGAGGCGCCCGATGACGCCGTCCCGCCGGCGCCGGTCGGCGGCGGCCGACTGCTCCTGGATCAGGGACACGCTGAAGTCGACATAGGCATTCAACGAGGGATTCAGGCGCTCGATCGCGTCCTGGTAGACGTCGCAGAGCGCCTGGGGCTGTACCCGCCCGATGGCGAGCCAGTGCAGGATTTGCAGCAGGGTGGCGCGGCGTAGGTCCGTGTCGGCGACCGGCGGCATCGTGTTCATGAAATCTCCTTGCGCGTGGGCCGATTATGAACGCGCGATGTGAAGCTCTTGCAAGCCCGGACCCGTTTCAAACAACCCATTTGCCCGCCCGCCAGCGAAATCGGACAATGCGAGGTCATGCGCGCGCCGGGACGGGTGCGCGCCACCCCGCCAGCCAGTGAGTGAGCCAGCCATGAGCGAACGCGAAACCATGGAATACGACATCGTCGTCGTCGGCGCCGGCCCGTCCGGCCTGTCGTTCGCGATCCGTACGAAACAGCTCAATCCCGAACTGTCGGTGTGCGTCATCGAGAAGGCCTCTACCATCGGTGCACAGGTGCTCTCCGGCGCCGTCATCGAAACCGGCCCGCTCGACCGCCTGTTGCCCGCCTGGCGCGACGCCCCGCCCCCGATCTGCGTGCCAGTGACCCACGACGAGTTCTGGATCCTGCGCGACCACGCCACGGGCAGCAAGCTACCGGTGACCCCGCCGCAGATGGACAACCACGGCAATGTGATCGTGAGCCTCGGCGCCCTGTGCGCGTGGCTGGCACCCCAGGCCGAGGCGCTGGGGGTCGACGTATTCCCGGGTTACGCGGCCGCCGAAGCGCTCTTCGACGAGGCCGGCGCCGTCGC
>CAJYHU010000048.1 GCA_913774655.1 uncultured Luteibacter sp.
CTCGAAACCCATCTGGAAGGCGATGAGTCCCCGCACCAACGCGTTATGGCGCGTGCGGCCGTGCTGCTCGCCTTCGTGGTGGTTGATGAAAGCGTCTTCGGGATGATGGCCGGCGCCGCCTTCGACGTGGCGCGGCTTGAGCAGGAACATCGCCAGCGTCGGCACGAGGGTGCGCGACAGGATGAACGACGACACCATCGCGAAGATCACCGCCAGGGCCATCGGGCGGAACAGGAAGCCCGCGATGCCGTCGAGCATGAACATCGGCACGAACACGATGCAGATGCAAAGAAGCGAGACGAAGGCCGGGGTCACGATCTGCCTGGCGCCGTCCATGATGGCGTCCATCACGCCCTTGCCTTGCTCCAGGTGCCAGTTGATGTTCTCGATGGTCACCGTGGCGTCGTCCACGAGGATACCCACCGCGAGCGCCAGGCCGCCGAGCGTCATCACGTTGAGCGTCTGCCCGAACGCCGCCAGCAGCGCGATGGCCGACAGGATCGCCAGGGGTATGGACAGCGCGATGATCACCGTCGAGCGCCAGCTGCCGAGGAACAACAGGATCATCACCGAGGTGAGCACCGCGGCGATCACGCCCTCGCGCGCCACCGAGCTGACCGCCGATTTCACGAAGATCGACTGGTCGCCCAGCAGGTTGACCTTCAACGACTTCGGTTGGGTTTCGGCGATGAGCGGCAGGAGTTTCTTGATGCCCGCCACCACGTCGAGGGTGGAAGCGTTGCCGTTCTTCAGGGCGGGCATCAGCACCGCGCGCTTGCCGTCCACGCGCACCACGTTGTTCTGCGGCGGTGCGCCGTCGCGCACGTGGGCCACATCGCCGATGGTGATGGTGGCGCCGTTGACCGTCTTGATCGGCAGGTCGTTCAGTTCGTCGATCGCCGTAGGGCTGTTGTTGAGCTGGACGTGGTATTCGTAGGTGCCGATCTTGGCGGTGCCCACGGGGATGATCTGGTTTTGCGCCGCCAGCGCGTTGGCCACGTCCTGCGCCGACAGGCCCTTGGCCGCGAGCGCCCGCGGGTTGAGGTCGAGCGTCACCTGCTTCTGCTTGCCACCGTAAGGCGTGGGAATCGCCACGCCCGGCACGGAGATGAGGGTGGGGCGCATGAAGTTCTGAGCGATGTCACGGATGGTCGCTTCCGACAGCACGGGGCTGGACAGCGCCATCTGCAGCACCGGCACGGTCGAGGCGTTGTAGTTGAGGATCAGCGGCGGCGTGATGCCCGGCGGCATCTGCTTGACCACGGTCTGCGAGATCGAGGTGACCTGCGCGGTGGCGGTGCGGATGTCCACCCCGGGCTGGAAGAAGATCTTGACGATGCCCACGCCCGGCAGCGACTGCGACTCGATGTGCTCGATGTCGTTGACCGACGTCGTCAGCTGGCGCTCGTAGTAATAGATGACGCGACCGGACATCTGGTCCGGCGGCAGCCCGTTATACGTCCACACCACGCTGATGACCGGGATGCCGATGTTCGGGAAGATGTCCGTCGGCGTGCGGACCGCGGCCAGCGGGCCGACGATGAGAATGAGCAGCGCCAGCACGATGAACGTGTAGGGACGCGACAGGGCGATGCGGACCAGCGCTAGCATGCGGGGGTCCCTGCGCCGGTCCACGGTAACGACGGGAGGACGGACCCGGGCCTGCGGGTGCGTCGTTGGGATGCGATCGCTTTCATCGGTGGAGCCACTCGGCTTGACGCGGGCAGAATCGCCCAGTGCCATTATTCCGACCGATTCTTGTGGGAATCTTTTGTGCCCCGTTCGGGGCGAGCGATCACGGCGACGGTGGGGCCGGCGTGACCGCGTCCAGGTGTATCCGCACCAGCAGGCCCTGGCCGGCGGGCGATTCGAGCAGTTCGATCGTGCCCTCGTGCAGTTCGACCGCACGCTGCACGATGCTCAGGCCAAGGCCATAGCCGGATTCTTTCGTGTCCACGCCGCGCTCGAAGCGGTGGAACGCCGCCTGGCGCAGGTCCGGCGGTATGCCGGGGCCATCGTCGCAGATGTCGATGACCGCGACGTCGCCTTCGCGCCGCAGGGCGATGTCCACGCGGCTTCGTTCGGGCGTGTAGCGCAGCGCGTTCTCGATCAGGTTGCGGAACATCGCGGTCAGGGCCACCTCGTGGCCGCTGACCGTGACCTGGGGCTCGTCGTGGGACAGGCTCAGCGAGATGTCCTTTTCGGCGATGGTCGGCGCGAGTTCTTCCACCACCTCGGTCGCGAGGGTGACGAGGTCGATCGGCACGCGCTGTTCGGCGGCCGCCCCGGCCTCCAGTCGGGCGATGGCGAGGATCTGCTCGATGCGCCGTCCCAGACGGCCGAGGCTGCGGCGGGCTTTCTCCAGCGTGAGCTGGGCCTCGGCCGGGTCGTCGGCGATGAGCGCGCTCTCCAGGTGGATCATCGTCGCCGCGAGAGGCGTGCGCAGTTCGTGCGCCACGTCGCCGGCAAACCGGTGTTCGCGCTCGAGCGCGTCCTCCAGGCGCTCCAACTGCTGGTTGAGCGTGACGATGAGTGGCTTGATCTCGTCCGGCGAGCGCTGGATCGACACCGGTTTACGGCTGCGCGGCGCTCGTTCGGCCAGCACCCGGGTGAGCGCGTCGAGGGGACGCAGCCCCTGTTTGACCGCGAGCCCGGCCAGGAGGGCCAGCAGGGGCAGGCCGATCACCAGGGGCAGGGCGTGTTCGAGGATCAACCCGCGTGTGATGTCCGCCCGGTTTTCCGACCGCTCGCCGATGCGGATGGTGAGGTTGAAGCGATTGGTCAGCGTGAAGAGACGCCAGGGCGAGCCGTCGTGTTCGATGTCGCTGAAGCCGCGCTCGCCCGGCGTCGGCGCCGGGAGGTCGGCCAGGTTGGCGGTGGCCGCGATCAGCGCGCCGTGCGGGTCGTAGGCCTGGAAGCCGACCTCCGGCTCGTAATTGCGCGGATGCACAGCGACTACCACGGTGCCGCGCTGGGCGTCCGTGGCCAGTTCGAGGGCGCGGTTGGCGTCCGCGCTCGTGTAGTCGTGGTGGCCGTAGGCGATGAGTGTGCCCAGCGTGCGGCCCGCCTGCGCGAGGCGGCCGTCGAGCAGGCGGTTCATCTCCTGCCGCTCGCGCTGGTAGCTGAGCGCGCCCAGGGGGATCAGCACCACCACCTGCACGGCGATGATGAGCCAGGTCAGGCGCGTGCGCAGGCTGTCGGAGGTCATTTCGGTTCCCGCGGCATCATGTAGCCGATACCTCGCACCGTGTGGATGACGTCGGCGCTGAGCTTGCGCCGCAACCAGTGCACGTGCACCTCGATGGCGTTGCGGTCGACCACCGTATCGAACCCGTAGACCGAGCCTTCCAGGCTTTCGCGGCGCACGATGCGCCCGGCCCGCTCCATCAGGATGCGCAGTACGGCGAACTCGCGG